>NZ_JVDT01000199.1 GCF_001076885.1 Bacillus sp. 522_BSPC | reverse complement strand
TGTTACAGCCCTTATGGCACGCACTTTCCTTTGATTTTGCGTAACCAAATGTTTGCGGATTTCCATAAAGCTGCTTTTAAATAGCGGCTAATTTGTAGATAACTTCGATCGCTATTCGTGTTCAACTGGGCCAATACGTTCAAACAGTATACAATCATTGCTATATACACTTGATTGTGTACAGCCTGTTCACTATGACCATAGAACTTTTTGATATTCAAATGTTGTTTCATCCATTTGAAAAAGAGTTCAATCGCCCAACGTGATTTATAGATTTCGGCGATTTCATCTGCACTTAAATCAAATCGATTCGTTAGTAAGGTTAGCTCTTTGCCTTTTGTATCAAGTAATTTCAGTCGACGTGAAGTGAGTGTCAGGCACCGTAAAAAGACAGTTGTCTTTTGATGGTGCCTGACACCATTTTTTGGCACCATTTTTTTAAGAGGATGCCATATTTTTGATTCCAATGAATTCTATGATTTTCCGAATGTTTATTAACACAAGACTACTTAATATTAGAAAAACTCCAATAAGCATGATTGGGTGGACATTTTCCTCATAGAAAAAATGGCCGATAGTTAAAGCGATTAGCGGTGATACATACAACCATGTCGAGGGAAGAAAGGCATTGGTCTTTGCCACTAGGTAGTAATAGATAGTGTGGCCAATCATTGATCCCGCAATTGTCAAGTAAACGATAGATAAAAAACTCGGGATTGTTAGTGCAGGTGCTGTTTCCCTTGTAAATAGGGATAGAAGTAGCAAGAATATTCCTCCATAAATCATTTGCACACCGTTCATGGCCATTGGACTTTCCTCTTTAAATGTGCCGATAATTTTTCCAGAATAAATCGTACCGACTGCATAGCCGATTTCACCTAGGAGGATAATTCCACATCCTAATATCCAACGGATGCTCCAATCGATTGTAAGTCCAGGCAGAAAAAGAAAGAAGACACCAATAAAACCTATTATTACTCCGCAAATGCTGGATAGATTCATCTTTATTCGTAAAAATGCAGTCTGAATTAGGATAATCATAATTGGTCCTGAAGCCGAAAGTACTGCTGCAATTCCTGAAGAAACAAATTGTTCTGCCCAATAAAGGCTAGCAAAGGTAATAAAGGTTAAAGAAAATCCTGTGAACATAAGTTCTTTGCGACACAGTAGTTTCCAGGATGTTCGTTTGCGTATAAGAAGAAAAAAATAAAGGATGGCACCTGCTGCTAAAAACCGTATTCCCGCAGATAGAAAGGGCGGAAAGCCTTCATCTATTCCTACCTTAATGGCCAAAAAAGTAGTTCCAAAAATAAAACACATGATACAATACATAATTACCGTCATCGTAATCCCTCCTGCAATTAATTGTAAAATAGGCTGGATAGACCAGATGGGATTATATAGACCAGATTTAAGCAAATGGTACAATAATAGAAGATGAGGAGGGATTATAATGGTTGTAAAATCAGAACATACTGCCTTATACAAGCAAGTTTATGAATATATACTGACACGTATTAAAACAGGAGAATGGGAAAAAGACAGAAAGCTTCCTTCCATAAGAGGTCTTGCAGATTTGCTAGGGGTTCATCGGTTGACAATCTTAAAAGCGTATCAACTTCTAAAGGAGGAAGGTCATGTCTACGCAAAAGATAAAACAGGCTATTATTGTAAAGATAGCAATTATTTAAGTGAAAAGGGAGAACAGCCTGCTATCCACTCCTATATTCAAAATAGCCATTTATCAGAAATTCATCGTGAGCAAACTTTTTATAAATTCTCTGCTGCAGTTATTGATCCAACATTATTGCCAAACAGATACCTTTCTCAACATGTTAAAGAGATATTTGATCGATACCCTCACTTGCTTGGGACTTATGCACCTGTAAAGGGAGATGATGAATTGATTGCAGGATTATCTGCCTATTTCCAAAAGTATGACAAACTGTACATAGAAGAAGACTCCATTATCGTTACATCTGGGGCACAGCAGGGTATTGATATTATTGCAAAGGTGTTTGTTCAGGGGCATGATTATGTGATGATTGAAAGTCCTACATACAGCGGAGCAATCGATATATTTGTGAATAGGGGAGCGAAACTCATTTCCCTCCCTATTACAGAATCAGGTTTTTGCCTAAAAGAAGTAGAATCGCTTATGAAAAAGTATAAACCAAAGCTTTTTTATACAAATCCAACCTATCACAACCCGACAGGTTATACCGTGCCAGCTGAACAAAGAAAGCAACTCGCAGATTTAGCGGAAAAATACCAATGCATTATTTTGGAAGATGATTCTTTTCATGAAATCTATTTCCACGAAACTCCTCCACTGCCAATATTTTCATATGATACAGGAGGGTATGTTATTTATTTACGCAGTTTCTGTAAATATATGGCGCCAGGATTGAGAATATGTGCAATGGTCGCCCATCCAAGCCTTGTCAAATGGCTCATTAAGGGAAAGGCGCTTGCGGATAATGGAACTCCCTTGCTTAATCAGAAAGCTTTTTTGTTTTACCTTACTTCGGATAGGGTCCGTATACATATGGAAAAACTAAGAATAGCATTGCAGTTAAGAAAAGAGCGAATGGAAGCAGCGCTCAAGAATCATTTTAAATGGGATAGCCCGGGTGGAGGATTAAATCTATGGGTTCGTATTGATGAAGAAATGGATAAAAGCTTATTGAAAAACAGAGCACTAGCAAGTTCTATTTCGTATGTACCAGGATCTATCTGCGACCCGCATGGAAGAGATATCCCATATATAAGGCTTAGTTATTCTTTCCTGAATGAACTAGAAATTAAGAATGGAATACGAGAGTTAATGAATATTTATGATTTTACAGCCAAAGAAATAAGGGGAAGAGGTGCTATTTCAGGGAGATAGAAAATGGATGTTTTCTCTAGCTATTTTACCTTTTTGTCGACAAACTAAAACAGCTAAACAATATTTAGCTGTTTTTTTTGCTTACTTAATTTACTTAATAACCAGAGTCTTCTGAGGTAAAATTATCTATCAGTTTATAATCATATTTTTGTAATGGCTTCTCGGCAGGTCCTTCCAGCACTTCCCCTGTATACGAGAATCTAGAACCATGGCACGGGCAATCCCAAGATCGTTCACCATTATTCCATTTCACTTCACACCCCATGTGAGTACAAGTTGTATCTACGATATGAAGCATACCCTCTTTATCTTTATAAGCCCCTTTTCTGTGCCCATCAATGTCAATAACAGCTCCCTCATCGTTGGCTAGATGATGGATACTCTTCTGAGGAATTTCTAATTTCCCTTTAATTAAATGACTAACAACGTTCGCATTTTCCGTTAAGAAGTTTTTCAGACTTGGATTCGGATGAAAACGGGAAGGAGAATATAATTCCTGGTACTTGTTCTTTTTTCCTAGTACGATATCTCGGAATAAAAGCGCAGCTGCGGTTCCATTTGTCATCCCCCATTTCCGATATCCACTAGCGATTAATATATTTTTTTGACCAGGGGTAATTTCGCCAATGTAAGGAATCTTATCCAGTGTAACTAAATCTTGAGCTGACCAACGGTATGTAATATTTTCAATGCCGAATACTTGTTGGCCGAAGGTCTCCAAGGCCTCGTAATGTTTGAGTGTTTCCCCTCCTTGTCCTGTTTTATGACTTTCCCCAGAAATAAGAATCATTTCTTCGCCATTGATTGTTGCATAGCGGAGAGACCTTTTCGGTTCATCGGCACTAATATACATACCACCTGGATATTCTGTTTTTATTTTAGCAGCAATAATATAGGAACGGTCTGCATGCATTCTTGTAGAGTAAAGTCCTGCTCCTTCATAAAAAGGGAAATGAGAACAGGCAAGAACGTATTTTCCTGTAATTCGAGCTCCTCCACGAGTAAGAACGATGGGGTGTTCGCCAGTCTCTATATCTACAGCTGTTGTATTTTCAAAGATGTATCCACCTTTTTCGGTAATTATTTTTGTAAGATGAGCCAAGTATTTAAGTGGATGGAATTGTGCTTGATTTTTCATAACAAGTGCATTAAATATTTCTAAATCGAAAGGGAGTTTATTTACGAGTTCGCCTTCAATAAGAAGCTCCTTATAGGCATCTGCCTCTTTTTCTAGTTTAAGTGCATATTCTTCTGTTGTGCTATAAACATAAGCATCTTGCTGAGTGAACTCACAATCAATTTGATGTTTATTGATCGTTTCTTGAACAAAGTTTAAAGCATCGGTGTTTGCCTCGTAGTATAATCTTGCCATCGTGTTCCCAGCATAGCGGATTAGTTCATCATAGATTAAATCATGCTGGGCAGTGATTTTAGCTGTGGTATGTCCTGTTGTCCCGTTCAGTAATTTGTCTGCTTCGATAATAGCAACTTTCAGCCCTTCATTCGCCAGCAGATAGGCGGAAGTAATGCCTGTAATGCCACCTCCTACAATAACGACATCAACTTGCATGTCATTCTCAAGGCGGGGGTACTCTGGTAAATGAGCCGTATTTATCCAATAAGATTCTGCGTTAGGGGGTAATTTTCCATTGTAATTAGTGTTGGTGGTCACTATATAAATCCTCCATCTAATAGGTTATACCGTTATTATTTCCATTTACTAGAAGGATGATACTTGCAAATAATGGAGTAAGGAGAATATACAATGCAAATATACTGGACAAAAATAAATAAGATTATTGAGGAAACGCTAGAGGTTAAAATATACCTACTTGACCGCCCGGAAGACTTTATATGGAAGGTTGTTGCCTGACACCATTTTTTTCTATTTTTCCCTTACTCACCATTTTCATCGTAACGACTTCCGTTACGCAAAGGAAAGAAGCTTAAAAGTAAATTAGGTATAGTATGTAGATAGGCAGTTGGTAACAAGAGATGAAAACATCAACAATCAGTATCTGGTAATCTAGATTAGCCTTTCATTTTTTTCTTCATCGCTCATTACCGAATGGACTTTTTATTTAACAAAGGGGATTAACTTGCAACAAATATAAAACGCTAACTTCTAAAGAGCTAAAATTTAGTTACGAGAGACTTAGGCACAATCCGTCAAAATGGTTAGTGAGAAATTTAAAATCTATTAATTGTGTATTGGAAATCATGTTATAGGGTTTGAATTTTCTCAGTCTATAATTGTTGGGATATTCTAATAGCATCAAAACATATTAATAAAAAAACTATAAAATAATTACAAAGAGGCTGGGACATAAGTATTTCAATCAACAACAAACACGAA
>NZ_JVDT01000198.1 GCF_001076885.1 Bacillus sp. 522_BSPC | reverse complement strand
ACTTTTGTACTTTTACTTGCGACTTTGACACTTTTATTTGCAACCCTTGCACTCTTACTTGCGACTTTCCTACTTTTACTTGCAACTCCCCACCTTACTTGCGACTTTCTTACTTTTACTTGCAACTCTTGCACTCTTACTTGCGACTTTCCTACTTTTACTTGCAACTCCCCACCTTACTTGCGACTTTCTTACTTTTACTTGCAACCCTTGCACTCTTACTTGCGACTTTCCTACTTTTACTTGCAACTCTCCCACTCTTATTTGCAAATTTCGTACTCTTACTTGCAACTCTCCCACTCTTATTTGCAACTTTCGTACTCTTACTTGCAACTCCCAACCTTTCTTGCAACTCCCCACCTTACCTGCAACTCCCCCACTCCTACTTCCCCCCCTCCCATCCATCCTCCCCAAGCCATAAAAAAAGCCCATCTCTTCCAAAAAGGAAGAGATAGACTTCTCACAAAACTATATTACAAATTTGCACCGTGGCAATTTTTATATTTCTTTCCGCTTCCACAGAAACATGGTGCATTGCGGCCGATGTCTAATTGTTTTACTGCTGGCTTTTTCTTTGGTTTCTTCTCTCCGCCTTCTTCTTTAGGGTTTACAGCTTGGCCTTTTGCCACTTCTTCCCTTTCAAGATTATTGCGGATTTCTGCTTTCATAATGTATTTTGCGACGTCTTCTTCAATAGCAATAACCATTGCTTCAAACATGGCAAATCCTTCTGATTGGTATTCACGAAGAGGATCGATTTGCCCATATGCACGAAGGTGGATACCTTGACGTAATTGGTCCATTTGGTCAATATGGTCAATCCACTTGCTATCTACTGCACGAAGCACGATAACTTTTTCAAATTCGCGCATTTGCTCAGCAGAAAGCTTCTCCTCTTTTTCATCATAGCTTTGTAGTACTTTCGCAAAAATGAATTCAACGATTTCATCGCTTTCTTTTCCACGAAGATCACTTACTTGTACATCGCCTTCATTAAGAAGATTTCCATTCACATAATCCACAATTGCTTGAAGATCCCAGCTTTCTCTGTCGCCATTTTCAGGAGTATGCGCTTGGACATTTCTCTCTAATGATGATTTAATCATATTTTCCACAATGGAGCGTAGATTTTCAGAAGTTAATACTTCATTACGTTGTGAATAGATAATTTCACGTTGTTGACGAAGCACATCATCATATTGTAGTAATTGTTTACGTGAATCAAAGTTATTTCCTTCTACACGTTTTTGGGCAGATTCTACAGCACGAGATACCATCTTGCTTTGAATAGGCTGGGAGTCGTCCATTCCTAGTCTTGACATCATATTTTTCATATTATCAGAACCGAAACGGCGCATTAATTCATCTTCCATGGATAAGTAAAATTGTGTTACCCCCGGGTCTCCTTGACGACCAGAACGTCCGCGGAGCTGATTATCAATACGTCTACTTTCATGACGTTCTGTACCGATAACTGCTAAACCACCTAGTTCTTTTACCCCTTCGCCAAGTTTAATATCTGTACCACGACCAGCCATATTTGTGGCAATCGTAACAGAGCCTTTTTCTCCGGCAGTTGCAATAATTTCTGCTTCTCTTTCATGGTTTTTCGCGTTCAAGATATTATGTGGTATTCCTTTTTTCGATAAGTACTTCGAAATGATTTCAGATGTTTCAATTGCAACAGTACCAACAAGTACTGGTTGTCCTTTTTTGTGGCGCTCTGCAATGTCTTCTCCTACTGCTCGGAATTTCCCGTCCATAGAAGCGTAAATTAAATCAGGGCGATCATCACGAACAATCTCACGGTTTGTCGGAATAACAACAACGTTCATATTATAGATGTTGCGGAATTCTTCTTCTTCCGTTTTCGCAGTACCAGTCATCCCCGCAAGTTTTTCGTACATACGGAAATAGTTTTGGAATGTGATGGTTGCTAGGGTCATGCTTTCATTTTGAATTTCTAAGTTTTCCTTTGCTTCAATTGCTTGATGCAAGCCATCGCTATAACGGCGGCCTTTCATGAGACGGCCAGTAAATTGGTCAACAATAACAATTTCGCCATCTTGAACAACATAATCTATATCTTTATGCATGCTAGCATGTGCTTTTAACGCTTGGGTAATATGATGGTTAATGGCAACATTGGAAACGTCAAATAGGTTTTCAATTTGGAAAACACGCTCTGCTTTTGACATCCCTTCTTCCGTCAATTGAACACCTTTTGTTTTTTCATCATACGTATAATCTTTTTCTGGTTTTAAGCTGCTTACAAAGATATTGGCACGAACATAAAGCTGTGTTGATTTTTGAGCAGAACCAGAAATGATAAGTGGTGTACGTGCTTCATCGATTAAAATGGAGTCCACTTCATCGATTACTGCATAAAATAATGGTTTTTGTACCTTTTGCTCATTATAAAGAACCATGTTATCACGCAAATAGTCAAAACCAAACTCGTTATTTGTCCCATACGTTATATCTGCACGGTAGGCTTCTTGCTTTTCTTCTCTAGATATGCCGTTTAAGTTAAGACCTACTGTTAGCCCAAGGAAATTGTACAATTGTCCCATTTCTGCAGCATCACGAGTAGCTAGATATTCGTTGACTGTAACAACGTGAACACCTTTACCAGATAATGCATTTAAATACACAGGCATTGTCGCAGTTAACGTTTTACCTTCCCCTGTTTTCATTTCAGAAATATTACCTTCATGCAGGGATGCTCCCCCCATTAACTGCACTGGATATGGATAAAGGCCAAGGACACGTTTTGCAGCTTCACGAACTACGGCAAAAGCTTCTACCAATAAATCGTCTAATGTTTCCCCTTTTTGGAAACGCGCTTTAAATTCTTCCGTTTTTCCTTTTAATTGCTCGTCCGATAATGCTGCTGTTTCATCTGCAAGCAATTCCACCTTGTCGGCAATCTTCGTTAATTTCTTAATATCGCGTTTGTTTTGATCAAATACTTTATTTAAAATTCCAAGCATTAAAAAACGCTCCTTTTTCTATTATAATGAGAAATCACAGTAGTTATTGGGAAGACTATCTCTTTTTCATTAAAAAATGATGAAAAATAATTGTCTTCTTTGTTAACATTTTTAAGGATTCCATCTATAAAAATCAATTTTATGACCAGTTTATCTTTAAACTAAAATTATATACTATATATTATAGAAGAAAAATGATTGCTAAATACCCATTTTCCCTTAAATTCAAACTAGTATCATCTATACATCTTACCATTTCCACAATAGCGTGACAACTTATACCTGGCCAGAAGTCTTTATTCTATTAAGTTCCGCAAAAAAACTCCCTATATTTAATAGGAAGTTTCTATTTGCATCCTTCTCCTGTCTAACTCACTTTTCTTAAATATCTTTTATTAGACTTCTACATAGTTGTTTATATATAGACCCACAATCTAGGATACGAATTATTCAATTTTTATCGCTTTTTCCTGTGCTTCGACACAAATGGTAGCAGCAGTAAATGCATGTTCCTGGGTCATGGCATTTTCTGTACCATTTAAGCAGTCTAAAATGAATTCTCCGAAAAATGGGTAACCTACTTTTCCTGATAATTGAAAATGCTTTTCCCCTTCTCCATTCACTAAATACAAATGGTTGCCCTTGTTGCTGCGAGCAATGTCAATATATTTACGGACTTCAATATACCCTTCTGTTCCAATGATTGTAACACGTCCATCTCCCCAAGTCCCAAGTCCATCTGGTGTAAACCAATCGACACGGAAATAGAACGTAGCACCATTGTCTGCAACCAATGTCGCATCGCCATAATCTTGAAATGCTGGGTATTGCTTATAATGATAATTGGCAACCTTGCTATGGAGAACTTTTGCACTTTTCGCATTCGCATAATGTAAAAATTGCTCAATTTGGTGACTTCCGATATCTGTGAGAATCCCGCCATATTGCTCTGGATCAAAGAACCAGTCAGGTCTGCTGTTGGCATTGGCGCGATGCGGTCCTGTTCCCATCACAGATATTACCCGGCCAATCGCTCCTTCTGCAATTAACTGACCTGCAAAAACGGCACTTTCTACATGTAACCGCTCACTATAATAAATTCCCCATTTAAGACCGGTCTCTTGCACTTTTTGCTTTGCTTGTTCAATTTGTTCTAACGTTGTAAAAGCAGGTTTATCTGCAAAATAGTGTTTGCCTGCATCTAAGACACGTAATCCCAACGGACCACGATTCACTGGGATATTGGCACTTGCAACTAGATTAATCGTTGAATCATGAAGAATTTCTTCTTCTGATGTTGCTGCACTAACATTAGGGTATGTTTCCAAAAACTTCTGAACTTTTTTTGGGTATAGTGATAGGTAAGCCTTTGATAGGATCGCTAGCCTTTCCCCCACTTCACACCGTGCATGAGACTTTCACCTCACACGGCGTTCTATCGAATTTTCCAAAACAAATCATTAGACGGGGTAACATGTATGTATATGCATAAGATTTTTTCAGTAAAAAAATTATTAACCCCATCTACAATAATCGGCTTTGGAAATTTCCGACTAGAGCCTATCCCTCCACCAATTATTATCTTGGTTTCATAGGTACTATGACTCCACTCTCTCGAATGGCTAATCAGTTTTAATAGGTTAATTCCCTTTATATACTGAACTGTTTCTACGGCTGGTTAATGCCTCCACATCCTTCGATTTCCACGTTCCAATTTCTCTATCCTTCTATATATCCTTAGGTTTCTCCTATGGTCCTGTATGCTTGAACTTGCCTGTAACAAGCTATGGGTTTTCATAACGCCAGATTTTTACTTACCCACACATACGAGTGGCTTACTTGCCACCTGCTGCATTTCTACAGCATTTATGTCTAGAACCGTACATTCAGAGATTCGTCAGTGTATATACACATTCTAACCATAGACACTTTATGGACTCCCGGCATATAGGATACACCATCTACCACTAGACAGCTTTCGTGTTGATTATGAAAAGTAAACACTCCGCTTTATCAACTTACGGTATCTCTCTGCCGACTTCACCGAGCTTCATACCAATCTATTTAACCCTAGAATCAGCATGTCGGAGTATCAGAGTAGGCGTTTCAGAGCGTTACCTCCTCATTCCGCCTATCGAGAAATTAGTTCTCTTAGAAAGTGGTAAATACTCCCTAATGCCTAACCTTTTCCGTTAGAAACGTGTCACACCTGGGTCATAAACGGCAACTAAAGTTCCTCCTGCTTCTACCAGACCATTACACATTCCATAAATATGCCCATGATCTAAGCCAATCGCTGCAAATCGGAATTCGCCTTCTTCCACTACTTTGCTTACTTTTCCTTTTGGAGCATAATTCATGCCATCATTTTTATTCAATACTTTCTCCTCCTTTATTTACTCGTATTTTCCGCCTACGGTAATGTCATTGTCTTCAAAGTTTTCTATCGCTGTTTTCTTTTCATAGAAATGGATGGCATTTTTTTGTGTGCCTTCCATTGTGTAAAATAGGCTATCCTTCGTTAATGGAAGTTTAATTGTTTTACCTGTGCTTGCAGATTCATAGATAGCAGAAATCAATTCCAGTGTCTGTCTTCCTTGTTTTCCATCAATTAAAACAGGAATCCCATGTTCCAACGCAGTTAACACATCATCAATTTGACCTGTGTGTCCCTCATACTGTACTTCTTCCAATTCCTCATAATAATGCTGAATCTTTTCTTCCAACTCTGGATCCTCTTCTGGAAATCCATTTCCCTTTGATTTAGATGCCTTCACTTTCCATGGAACGGAGACTCTAGCATTTTTCCCTTGAAAAATTAATTGTTGTTCCTCCCCATGATGAATGACAGAGCTCGTTATTTGAGCAAGACTTCCGTCATTATAGCGGCAAATAGCGATAGAAATATCCTCTACTTCTGCATTGTCATGAGAAGTATTACTCATGACGGCAGTAACTTCAGATGGCATCCCATTCATCCATTTGAAAATATCTATATGGTGCACAGCGTGATTTAGTGTACAACCGCCACCTTCTTTTTCCCATGTACCACGCCACCATAAATCATAATAGCTGTGCCCGCGCCACCAGTAAGAATCAACCTGTGTATGGACAATGGGTCCCATAAGTTTAGTATCTAGCACCCTTTTTAACTTCATCATTGGGGTACGAAAACGGTTTTGTGAAATGACAGACAACATTTTATGATTTCTTTCCGCAGCTGCATTCATCGCATCACATTCCTCTAATGAAGATGCCATTGGTTTTTCAACCAACACATTCTTACCAGAATCCAGAAAATTAATGGTTATTTCTGAATGTGTATAAGGTGGTGTACAAACGGATACTAGGTCAATGTCCTCACGTTCTAGCATTTTTGTATGGTCATCATAAATGGCTACATCAAGGTTAAATTCTTTCGCCTTCTTTTCTGCCTTCACCGGATAAATGTCACATAGTGCAACAATCTGACAGCGCTCTGTAAATTGCAAATACGCTTCCATATGAGCTGATGAAATTGCTCCTGCACCGATAATAGCTACTTTTAACACACAACCCTCTCCTTTTTATTTATTTAGAATTTAGGATGGAAAATAAGTACTACTTTCGCAAAAATAAAACGCTTTCAACTTTTATCAAATCCCCACTTATGATAAGAAAATTCAAATAAATTTTTATTTCGCCTTATACGCTTTATTCCAAAGATTATCTATAAAAGATACTATGTTCATTTTTTAGTGGATAATAATAAAAAGTGATTGTAAAAGGATAGGTTCTCTTGATGATTAAGTTTATCAGGCTAAATCACTAGCCCACGATTTCTTTTTTCCCTAAAACAACGTCAATCAGGGGAGGCTTTTCAACCCCCACTAATTGACCGTTGCATCAATTGGTCTTATACGCGCAGTTCCGTCCTTCTTTTGCAGCGGGAAGGCTACTTTACTGGCCATAATGCGGGATAAATGAGGTACTGATTTTAATATATTGTTCTATTTTTTTCGTCTGCTATTCCTGATTTTCTATAGAAATACGTATTAATGCGATCACGCCATTCCATAGCATTTTCTAATTGAAGCTGAAAACGTTCTTTCACATTTTCAAAAACCCAATTCTCTACTTTTCCTTCTAATTCATTCCATTTCTTAATAAACGTCTCCACTTCTTCTACACCTTGAAAATGTGTATTATAAATATGCTGAATGACGGTTTCTCCAGAGTGAAGTTTATGTGTGTATGGTACATGATGGAAAAATAGAAGCAACTCATCTGGACAATCTTCTAATGAATTGTATCGTTCTGCATTTGGTCCAAAGTATTGTCCCACATAGCCAGTTCCAGTTTTCATTGTACGGTCTACACCAATTCCTTTACAGTCAGCAAAGTGGTATGTACCCCATTTTGAATACTCATATCCATCCACGTTTGGACCATAATGATGATTAGGATTTACCATCCAGCCGACGCCAAGTGGTGCAGTATAATTTTCATAGGTTCTCCATGATTGGAGCAAAATAAATTCCAATACTTCTACCACTTTCGGATCATGACCAAAAGTTAATTGAATCCATTCATCTGTAATTTCTTCTGTTGATAAATCAGGATTCCAGGTTAATCTGCCAAATCCATAAAGATTGGCCTGTGCTAATGTATTTCCAGTCCAATTTATATCATTGCCTATATTAGATACAGCAGCAATACCGCTATGGCTATAGTTATAGTGTGAACCATCTACTATTGATTTTACGGTCGATCCTTCTCCATCAGCATATGTATCAAAGTTTAATATTTCCTTCCACTGTGGAACTAAATAGCAAACGTCTTTTTGTTGACCCGTATATTCTTGTGCAATTTGAAATTCCACTACCTGGTTCGTTTCTTTCATAGCGCCTATTAGCGGAGAGATTGGTTCACGTACTTGGAAATCCACTGGCCCATTTTTAACTTGCAAAATAACATTATCAAGAAATTGTCCATCAAGGGGCTTAAAATTGTCGTATGCTGCACGTGCTCGATCTGTTTTTCTATCCCGCCAATCCTGTAAACAATTGTAAACAAAGCAACGCCATACTACTTTTCCATTAAAAGGCTGTAATGCTCGTGCTAAAACATTAGCTCCCTCAACATGGCCTCTGCCATATGTAAATGGTCCAGGTCTACCTTCTGAATCTGCTTTCACCACGAAACCACCAAAATCAGGGATATGGCTATAAATTTCTTCTGCCTTTCTCGCCCACCATTTTTCTACTTCTTTATCCAGTGGATCGGCAGTTGGAAGATTCCCCAATTCTATAGGACTAGCATAATTTATACTTAAATAAGTAGTAATCCCATAAGACCTTAGAATAGTTGCCACTTCTTTCACTTTAGGCAAAAATTCCTTTGTAAGTAATTTCGTCTCCACCTCCCATACATTTACATTATTAATCGAGATGGCATTGATTCCAACAGAAGAGAGAAGGCGAGCATAATCTTTAATTCTTGCGAAATCCTTCGTGAAATCGTTATCATTAAAAAAGATGGAGTTACCAGAATAACCTCGTTCAATAGAACCGTTCATATTATCCCATTGATTCATCATTCTTAACTGATGTTTTGGTGTTTCCCTTATTTCTAAGCCAATAAGGGATTCTTCTTGTTGTAAAATTCTTAAAAAGTGGAAAACTGCATATAAAGCTCCTTTATCTGTTTTTCCAATTAATAGCACTTGTCTATTATCATCGGTTGTTTTTACTAAATAGCCTTCCTCATTTAAGTCATCAAATAATTTTGGTGAAATCCCATAATTATTTAAGTTAACGCTTTCATATGTTCCTAAAATAATAGAAGACCCATCTTCCACAGATTGTTGAATAGTTGGTACAACATCTAGCATAGACTTAAGAGCAATTTTAAGTTCGTTTACAGCAGAACCAATGACTACTGATTGTAAAGCAATTGAAATAGTAGAAGCTATGTTGGTATATTTATCAGCGTTTTTAATTTTACGATACTGCAACCAACAGTGATAACTATTGGTTACGAATCGTTGATTTTCTTTATCCATCATTTTTTCCATTTGCTTAATCCTCCTATAATTAACCTATAAAGCTTGATTAAAATTCTGTGAAAAAGCTATGATAAAATTCTACTAATCTTAACTAAAATAATCAGGATAAGTCTTCTTTAATTCCATTTTCTCAAAGTTAACTAAATTTAAATGTATCCCTATTAATTTTTCTGCATCAATTGCTTTCTTTTCCTTGATAAATTGAAAGATATCTTTATGCTGAGAAACAAGCATATCCCATTCCAGATTTGATTCTAATCGCAGAACACGCAAGCGATCAAAGTGGCTGTTCATTTGTCTAATCATCTTCCATGTTCTCAGTTTTTTACATCCCTCAAATAATAAACGATGAAACTGATCATCTAATTCCAATAATTGTTGGTGGGATTCATTTTTTAAACATAATTCCTGCATGGCAATATTGGATTCCAATTTAAATAACTGCTCTTGGTCAAAAACCTCACAAGCTTCTCTCACAACTGCTTTTTCCATATTTTCTCGAACAAACCTTGCTTCTTCCACAAGATCTAAATCAATCAAGGAAACAATCGTACCAATTTGCGGATATATTCCAAGCAAATCTTCTTGGGAAAGCTTTAAGAAAGCTTCTCTTACCGGGGTGCGACTTACGTTTAACTCACTTGCGATTTCTTGTTCAGAAATCTTTTGCCCTGGTTTTAATCCTAAATCTGTTATTCTATTTTTTATTGTTTCATAAACAAAATCTCGTGTGGAAATATTTTGCCTTTTTCTCATTGAAACTATTATACTCACCTTTTTCTTGGCATTCTAATGATACTAGTATGGTAGTTCGTACCTTCATTATAGAAGTTCTCATCTGGAATTTCAATCCTTTTTATTATATTAATTGTTTGGAAATATCGTTTTTCCATTTGCTTTCACCTATATGAAAATTCTATTCCGAGCATTGCTGTTTGAGAATATACAGAAGTCAACACGATAAAAAAACTCCCTATATAATAGGAAGTTTCAAACTGGAGACAAACTCCTTTTAGTTTGAGGATTTTGCCTATGGTCTTTTTTGTAGCCCTTTCTAATAGGGATGTTGATTTCCGCTACAGGGGTTCGCTTTCCATGGGGCGAGCGCCGAGCCGCTTCGTCGTTTCGCTGAGGCCACTGAAAAGTGTATTACCTGGTGAATCGGTAGTTACCAAACCATTCTA
>NZ_JVDT01000197.1 GCF_001076885.1 Bacillus sp. 522_BSPC | reverse complement strand
ATCTCCTCGTATAGTAAGTTTATAGTCCTCTTTCGAGGTAATTTCCAATTAAAATATTGTTCTTTGATAATTCTATAGATGTTAGTTCAGATAGTGGGGGGCTAGCCCCCCACTATCTGAAAAAGTTTTCCAAAGGGTGGACTTTTCGTGATGTCCCTAGATAATGGTCTTAGGATCATTTGGGGGATTTCTATCATCTCCTGTAGCTTTGACTACTACAAAAGTCTGTCTCCCCAGTCCTTGTTCGAACTTCTAACCCGCAGGCTGTTCCCTTTGGCAGCCCATGCTGGAAGTTGCAGCTTCCAGGCAGCTCATGGACCAAAGTGAGTTCTAATACGCGAGGGTGATTGACCGACAAGTACACTGGGGATATCCCGAAGAGTCCTTCCCTTGATCCTAGATTGAAAGGAGGTTAGCCACCATGAAATTATTTGTTGGAATAGACGTTAGCTCTCAAGATATGAAAGCTTGTGTCATGAATTTTGAAGGAGAAGCATTAACTGCTCTCACTGTTGACAACAATTTGACTGGGGCATCTTATCTGAAAGATCAGATTGTCAAGATAGCCCAAAGTAACTCAATTTCCGAGATTCAAATCGGGATGGAGGCCACTTCAGTCTATAGTTGGCATCCTGCTATGTTTTTTCACGAGGATGAATCTCTTAAAGAATTTAAAACAACAGTCTTTACTATTAATCCAAAACTAATTAAAAAATTTAAAGAGTCATATGTTGACCTGGATAAAACAGACCAAGTCGATGCTTGGATTATTGCAGATCGCTTACGGTTTGGACGTCTTCCACTAACGGCGGTGATGCAGGAACAATTTATTGCTCTTCAAAGGTTGACAAGAATGAGATATCATCTCGTTCACAACCTAACGCGAGAAAAGCAATATTTTCTGCAACACTTATTTTATAAGTGTAGTTCCTTTACGACTGAAGTGGATAGTTCGGTTTTTGGAAATGCCATGTTAGAGCTATTTCTTGAACAATATAGCTTAGATGAAATTAGCTCAATGGATCTTCAAGAACTTGCGAATTATCTTCAAGATAAGGGCAAAAATCGCTTTACTGACGCCGAGTGTGTGGCGAAATCCATTCAAAAGGCTGCGAGATCTTCCTACCGATTATCAAAGTGTGTGGAAGATTCTATCGACCTATTATTAGGGACTTCAATAGAGTCCATCCGTAGTATAACTAAACAGATTAAAGAACTTGACAAAGCCATCCAAAAGCTTCTAGAAGGTATCCCTAATACCTTACAGACGATTCCAGGAATAGGCCCAGTCTATACCGCTGGTATTTTAGCCGAAATTGGACAAATTGATCGCTTTGATAACCAAGCTTCCATTGCCAAATATAGTGGACTTACATGGTCCAAGAATCAATCAGGAAAGTTCCAAGCTGAGGAAACCAAAATGATACGTTCAGGAAATAGATTTCTTCGTTATTACCTTGTTGAAGCTGCCAACTCGGTTCAACGAAATGAACCTGAATTTCGGGCATACTACCTGAAAAAATATCGTGAGGTTCCTAAGCATCAACACAAAAGAGCACTCGTCTTAACGGCAAGAAAACTTGTGCGGTTGGTCGATGCGCTGCTACGCAACGATCAAGTCTACACGCCAAGAAGGAAGGTGAATAACTAAAGGATAAAACATCCTAAATCCTTCAATATTTTCCAGTAAATGGTTTAATATCTTACTGGGTTTCTTAAGTATTGTCTTTTTTAGGTATTGGTTGGCTTACAATTTCCAATTCCTTAGATTTTGGTACTTGACATATTACCGCAGGACTTTTCTTATACTTGTATGTGAAGCCATAGTTCATTCTAATGTGGAAATCGAGGAACATTCTCTAGGAACATTAAATCGACAAATTCTGAGTTAATCCTTAATGAATCCTTACTTAAAGGTTTTAATACTACATACCACATAATGCATTCTGGATTTTCTTTATCATAAATTTCAGCAAGGATATAAACTACCTCACCTTCTTTAAAGCAAACATCAGCACCCGCTATTTGAATCCCGAAACTTGAATTAATTACTCCAACATGAAATTTATCGTTATTCATATAAATAACCTCTTTCTAGTCTAGGTAGTTGAAAATCTCTATCTGCGAAATCTTTAAAAAGGTTTTCAAAATAACTTCTTTCAATATTTATTGATGAAAGTACAATCAACTCAATCCCTTTTTCCTTCAATAATTTTAAGAAATGATAAAGTTCTTCATTGTCTCTACTCAATTCATGCAAATATGAGAGTATGATATAGTCAATTTCTCCACTATCGACGTAATCGATTAGTTTACAACCACCATTACGCGTTACTAATGGAGAATATCCACTTTCTCGATCATCAAGAATCTTTTCGACTAGAATTCCTTTATTGGTGCAATAATTTACAATTGCATTACTTCGTTGCAAACCTCCATCTTCTAATGAAGCAAACCTTACATATCCTACTGCTGTTTTTAACTGTTCCAACATAAAAACTCCTCCTTTTTTAAATCTATATTTTTATTCAAAATCCATCTTGAATCTCTTAGAAAGGTATTCCATCAAATTCGTATGCTTCCTCAGGAATCTCTGGACTATTTACATAAAACATTGAGATTTTTCCAAAGTGAGGAACTTCCAATAAATCATCATATCCATCATCATAATAACTCTCTGAAAGTACTGGTAATAGAACATGGTCAATCCTTCTGTCTTCTGATACTCTTCTTTTAAAATCCTTGAAAGTTGGTCTATATGCAGCGTTGAGTAATTGATATTCAGTTAATTCTTCACTAATATCGTGATACACAGCATGTAACGAGTAGTTCTTATTATTGCAATATTCGTAAAGCGCTTTGTACATATCACTTATAACTTGCCAGTTTGATTCATTTAAATTAACCATAAAGTAACCTACTGCTATTTTTTTCACTAAAATTCCCCCTTTTCATTAAGGAGATTCCGTGGTAATATATAATTACCATAAATAGAATCACCTATATAACACCAAATAATAGTTTTGCTTAGAGTTGCCCACGCCAATGACGCAACAATAAGTAACGGTTAGTAGCAATCATGTTTTACTTTTATTAACCACCTCCTTTAAAGTGCAATTACCTTACTTTTAGGTAGTATAGCACCTTTATCAAAAGACCAAATCGGTATGTCATAAGATATCTGTGACGAATTTATTTGGGCTATCGTCTCCTATTACTGATGGTTACATACTCTTCTATAATATCGAGTCCACCTTCATATATTTCTCCCTCACTTATAATAATGTTTTCTACCGCGCTAGCAACATTATTATATAATTCAACTGTTTTATCTCATTGATCTCCCATATGTTGTAACATCTTAGTTGCCTTAATTGTTATACCTAGAAGCGTTTTTGAATTTTGATCATCAAAATTCATATAAATTGTTGGTTTTCCCATTAAAACTTCCCCCTTTTTAAATCCCTAAATTTTTCTCATATAACAAATCCCCTTGCAAAAAAATTGTTAATAGATAATTTTCTAACTTGATTTTGATTATAAAAGACCCTTGATACGCTTGTAAACCCACTTCTCTATGATTTGAATTGGCGGCAAAATCGTAGATAAATATTTAATTATATTAAAATAATATACAAGTTAGATTAAAAATGCATTATCTGCATAACCCTGCCTTTTTATCTATGAAATGATATTATTGTTCGTTCATAGATAACCTTTCACAAAATTGTCACATTTTGATATTTAATAAAAATGGTCAAACAGCAAAAATTACTGTTTGACCATTTTATGTCCTAGAAAGGGCTAGCAAAAGAAATTTGTCTAAGTTACACCTTGGAGAGGAACACATTCAGGATTTTAAAGGGGAATAATTGTCCTGATATACCTACACTTCTATATGAAATAGCATAACCCTTTATTTATGGCAAAGTATTATAGTAATTTTATTAGCCATTATAATAATTGATCTCAAATATTAATGATTAATAAAACTAGTAAAGGTCACCTAGTCCAAATTTCTTCTACTGCAATCTGTTTGTCCTCAGGAGTAGGAGCAGAATATCTAAGTATCATGTCAGCGCTTGAATGTCCACTTAAAGATTGGATTACGCTGATATCCTGTCCACTTCGAACTAATCCTGTTATAAAAGTATGTCTTAAAGCATGAACATTGAAACCCTGCTTTTCTATTAAATATTGCACTGTTCTAACACTTATTCTTTTACCTCTATTTGATAGAAATAGTGCTTCTTCATTGTCAGACCTTTCTTCAAGATATTTAACTAATGCTCTTCGTGCTTCTTTATTAAGTGGAACTGTTCTCTGTTTGTTTCCTTTTCCTTTAATTACAGTAACCTGACCTTTTCTCTCACTTACTTCGATATCTGATATATCTAAGGCAACCAATTCAGAAAGCCGTAAACCTGTATTTAACAATACTTGTAGAATAGCCATATCTCTTTTATTCTCAGTTCTATCAATTTCTCGTATCAACCTATTCAATTCTAACCTGTCTAGTGCTTTAGGGGCCTCATTTTTATAGTTAGTAGGTTTAACAACCGAAATATCTTCTATTGTATTCACTTGTTGAGACCATTTGCTATACTTCTTAATCGCATTCCAAATTTTATTTACTGTTGCTGGGCTCTTGCGTCTACTCACTAAATAATCAATGTATTGTTGAACGTCGCTTCTCGCGTAATTTGATAAATCTGCTCCAGCCCCTTCCAACCAATCACTAAATTGCTTAATTGAGTGAACATAAGTCTTAATTGTCTGTTCTGATTTTCCTCTCAGTGCTTCTTCTACAAATTGGTTAATCATATTCTCTCCTCCAGATTTTTTGGCATAAATAATTCTATGCAATATTTTTTTACTGTTATTTGCCATAATTCATTTCCTTTTTACTGTTATTTTGTTAACTAATTGCATGGAATACCTATTCTATGCAAATATTCTACGAAATTGCTATAGAAAAAATAATGTCCATATACAAACTGAAGCACAGCTTCAGTTTGTATATGCAAAAAATGAAATAACAAAACTACCAAATATCCACATTGAGCAAAAACCAATTAACATACCAAACGTGATTTCTCCAACCATCTTATTCTTTTGAAGAAGCCATTTGATAATTACACAGCCAATCAATAAAATAATCACAGAAAAGAATGACCAGCGGAAAGCAATTTCTAACCAACTGATAAATTCTCCAAATAGTTCTTTAGCTTCTAAAATATCTTGCTGAAGATCAACCCAATTTTTCATTTGTAAGCACACTCCTTTTTTGAATTATATAGTTCATCTTGTTTGTTTCTTTTCTAAAACCTTCTATAATAAGTTTTACTTGGGGTCCTACCAACAAAACGCGGAAAACATACGCTAAGAGAAATTCCGAGGTAAAAAGGCCGATTTTTCCTACGCTAAGGAATCATCGGCCTTTAATATTATTGAAGAAGAGGGCGTAGGGAATGTAGACTTGTTACTTTTCTTGCATCAAAGTTGTATTCACCAAGAAAATTAATGTGTTCCCATCCTAATGGAGAAATATGTTTAAGTAAGTCTTCTCTCAAATTCCCTTTTTCCTTCAATAGTTTTGTTGCTTCTGTAAGATAAACGGTATTCCATACACTAATGGCATTAATTAGAATGTTTAAAGCACTTGCACGTTGTAGCTGGTCTTGTATTCCTCGTTCCCGCAACTCACCTCGTTTTCCAAAGAATAAGGCTCTCGCTAACCCATTCATCGCTTCTCCTTTATTTAGTCCCCGTTGAATTCGACGGCGTAGTGTTTCGTTAGATATGTAATCCAAAATAAAAATGGTCTTTTCGATTCTCCCCATTTCTCGCAAAGTAGTTGCAAGTTTATTTTGTCTCGCATACGACCCTAATTTCCCCATCATAAGTGAACCGGACACTTTTCCTTCTCGAATAGAATGAGCTACACGTAATACGTCATCGAAATTCTCTTGAATAATTTTTGTATTAATACGACCACGGAGTATATTTTCTAATTTATGGAATTCACTTGGCGTTTGGATCGTGAATAGCTTAGAGTCAGCTAAATCACGTAGCCTTGGTGCAAAACGAAATCCTAGTAAATGACTCAATCCAAATACTGAGTCGGCGTAGCCAGCTGTATCTGTAAAATGCTCTTCAATATTTAAATCTGTCTCATGATGAAGTAATCCATCAATAACGTGGACAGCATCACGAGCATTAGTATTAATGACTTTCGTATAAAAACTTGAAAATTGATCACTGGTAAATCGATAAATGGTTGCCCCTTTTCCAGACCCATAGTGTGGATTGGCATCGGCATGTAACGATGAAACACCAACCTGTACGCGCATTCCATCAGAAGAAGAGGTACTTCCATCTCCCCAATAGGAAGCTAGTTTAAGCTTATGTTGAAAATTTACTAATGTCGCTTGTGCACGACTTATAGCATCATCAAATAAACGCCATTGTGCTGCATTAGCCATTTGATGATAAGTAACTCCTGGTGTCGCTTCTGCCATTTTAGTAAGTCCTATGTTAGTTCCCATCGCCATGAGAGCAGCCATGAGAACAACTTTTTCCTCTCCCTTTGGCGGGCGATTGGTTGAGGCATGTATCAACATTTCGTCAAATCCTGTCCAGTGTGCTACCTCCATTAAAAGATCAGTGAGCTTTATTCTTGGCAACATATTATATAAAGACAGGCTAAAAGCTCTCGCTTCTTCGGGTGTATTCTTCTCCAAACGGTCCAATCGGATCTTAGCCTTTTCGATAGTTACTCCTTCTAAAGAATCAAGATTATTTGAAACCCATGTAAGGCGTTGAGCTAGTGACTTTCTTCTTTCCTCAAGATATTCATCTGCCGATGAACGAACGGCTAGTTTAGTATCCGTAAGACGAGTTGTTGTCCAATCTTCTTTAGGAACAAGATACTCTTCAAAATCTTTATGAAGTCTACTACCGACTACGGATATGTCGCCTGAACGAATATGATTTTTCAACTCTGTTAGTGCAGCCATCTCGTAATAGTGTCGGTTAATTATTCCATCATCACCATAAACATGCTTCTTCCAACGTTTAGGAATAAAATCTACCGGGGCATCATTTGGAATTTTTCTTTTACCAGATTCATTCATTTCATTTAGCGTCTTTAAGGCTTGCAATAGTGGCTCTGTACCTTGTGTAGAACGAAATTCAAAAGACTTAAGAAAAGTAGGAGTATATTTTCTTAGATAAGAAAAACGATTTTCTAACAAATCTAGATAATCGTAATCCATCGGTCGGGCTAATTTTTGAGCTTCTTCGACGGAAGAAACAATTTTATCCCACGGCATAATCTTTTCAATAGCATTAAATGGATCAAGCCCTTCATTTCGTGCTTGGATAAGTGCTGAACCAATATCTGCAAAATGTACGACTTTTTCATTCACTGCTTTTCCATTTTCTTTTTGCATTTCTTCTTGTGTTTTACGTCCTTTTGATTGCAAGATCATCATTTGTCGATCATGAATTTCAATTGCTTGGTCAATTAAATCCTGACTATGAGTCACAAGATATGCCACGAGAATTGCATATTTCTTTTTTTCTTTAAACCTTCGAAATGAGTGTGGTTCATACCTTGCTCCAATACGAGATAATTGAAGTAA
>NZ_JVDT01000196.1 GCF_001076885.1 Bacillus sp. 522_BSPC | reverse complement strand
CTCAACTTTCGCAGAGTGATATCGGCAAATAAGCCTTGATATAATTAGGAAGGCCAGCGATCCACTGTTCAAGTTGACTTTGAATTATTTTTTTGATTTTCTTATTCGTTTGTTTAAGTGCATCTTGAAGAAGCTCGATCAATTGCTGTAATGCGACAGCCCAATCAAGTTCATTTACTTCATCGCATAATTCGTAAAACAGACCACCTATTGTGCGTTGATCGGTATTACAGCGATTCTGCCACGACAGAACGATAAAACGAGAAAACACAATCGTTGTATGGCAAATAAGCGCGTCATATGAACGGCTTTGGAATTCTTTTTCAAGTTTCAAAAGAGATTTGGCCGCCTTAAAGAATACCTCGATATCCCAGCGCATTCCATAGATTCGGACGATCTCCTGTTCTGAAAGAGTGCAGTCTGTGCTGAGGATGGCAAGCCAGTCGCTTTTCTTATTTCTGTTTTGAATGAATACCACTTTAATTGGTGTTCCATTAGCCATGATCGTATGGATGGAACGAAGAATTCCTTTCTTGGATTGAATGGGTCCAGCTAGGCGGTATAGTTGCTTTAAAGAAACCATCTCCCCGTTTACGTTATAACGTTGTTTTGTTTCTTTGACCATACCAATTACGTCTAATCCTTGATCCACAATAGACTTTACAAGTGGTGGCAATGTAAACCAAGAATCCATAAGGACATAACTTGCATCTATCCCATTGGCTAATGCACGTTTAATCATGTCAGGAACTTGTTCAGGCTCAGTTTGTAATGCATTTTCTCGACGCTTGTATCCACAAGTACGTTTATCAATTTTTTCAGAGATACCATTGATTTGAGACTTTTTTGAACTGACTAAAGAAAAGTCAATTGGCATAAATGTATAGCCATCTGACCAGCCCAAAGTGAGCATACGAAACCCCTTAAAGAAACGCATTTTCAGGGAAGCATGATCAAAACAACGAGCGAGAAGCTCTACCTTTTTACTACGATTTCGGTCATACGCAGAATCATCGATAATCAGTACTTTTGGACGCTCTTTATTCGTAAGGCGAGTCACCTTTTGAATAGTAAAAATGCTCAACAGTAGTAAGAAACGGCGCCAATTAAAAGTTGATTGGTTTAAAAAGCGATAGACGGCATCTTTGGCTGGAAACTGATCGGCTTTCTTTGAATCAAGAAGTGAAAACCAATTTTTGTGCTGGAAAATCAAACAGAAAACAAGCTGAAATAAGTAGGAACAGCTGAAACCGAAGGATTTTTTAATTCCTGCTTGGCGCAGGTGTTTATTCATTTCAAGCTCAGAAAAAACCGAATTAAGTTCTTTTGGTAGTTGATTGTTTTGGCTATTTTGGTCTATCATATAGGGAGCACCTCTTCTGTATGGTAGTGTTTTCTCTACAATTACACTATACCAAAGAATGAGGTGTTATTTCATTTTATTAAACACTGTCAAGCAACATATTTAATAGACCATAGACGCAATACAACTAACGATTTGCACTTATTTTTTTGGTGCGAAAGTTGAGTAATAGAATAATAAAATCTTAAATGCAGTGATGGTTGTATAGATTTAAAAGTAGAGAGCAATTTGCTTTCTATTTTTTTAGACAAGAGATTATCATTACATTCTCTCTGTTCCAATCCTTAACTTTTCCTGCATTCAGTGAATCAACATATTGAGGGGATATATATTAACCACAGTTATTTACAGCGTTAGGTAGAATGTAAATTTTTTATTAATATTATTGTGGAAACTTTTGCAAAATAAAAATTAGCATGAAAAAATTCAATATTCTATTGAAAGTAGAGATGATGTGATATAAACTAACATATAGTTACAAATAACGGCAAAACTATTAATTCTTATAGCTATTTTATACATAAATTAATGAAGTCTTGTATACAGTAAGTTTCAGAGGAGGAAAAGATGGTAGATTCGAGAGTAATTGAGATTGCTGAGAAAGCGAAGGAATGGACGCTGGAGGCTGGGGCACGTCTAAACTTATCTCAGGAAGAAAAGTTAAATGTCGAATATAAAACATCTGCTGCTGACATTGTTACCCAAAAAGATAAAGAAATTGAACAATTTTTTATCGGAAATATTAAGTCAACCTATCCTGGACATTATGTTTTAGGAGAAGAAGGTTTGTCAGATGTATTACCAATAGATACGCAAGAAGGAGTAGTTTGGATTATTGATCCAATAGATGGTACAACTAATTTTGTCCATCAGAATCTGAATTATGCAATCTCTGTTGCGGTTTATATTGATGGTGACCCAACCATTGGTTATATTTATGATCCTATTAAAAAGGAACTGTTCTCTGCAATAAAAAATCAGGGCGCTTTTCTAAATGATCAGCCATTATCTACTTTAACTTCATGTAGGGTAGAAGAAGCAGTAATATGTTTCAATCATTTATGGCTTGTTCCAAATGAAAAAGTAGACTATGAAAAAATGCACCATTTAGTAAATGATGTAAGAGGTGTTCGTTATCTTGGCTCTGCAGCATTAGAAATGGCATATGTTGCTTGTGGGAGATTAGATTCTTCCTTGGATTTTAGACTTTCTCCATGGGATATTGCCGCAGGTATAGTCATTTTGAATGAAGTAGGTGCAGAAATGACAACCTTGGAAAACCAAGCGATTAATGTATTTACGAAATCATCCACTATATTTTCTAGACCGGGAATTCATCAATATATTCTTGAATATCTATCTTAAAAATAGTAGGTTTCTATTAAATTGAATATTCTGAAAAAAATAATGTTTCATTTAGCTAAATAAAGGATCAGGTAATTGTCAGTCTTTCTTAATTACTATTACCACTTGTATTACAGTATTTATATCTCTCTTTCGTAATAGAAATGGACTTTTTCCATTTTTATATATATTTTATCCATTACAACAATTTGAACAGGGGGGGACAAACTTTTAGTATGTAGATACATACTAAAAGCTACTTTTTTATCGTTTTTTTGCAGTTGTTTTCTTTTATTTATTACACAATTTATTAAGAAAAGAGGGCTAAGAAATTGAAAAAGACATTATTTTCACTAGTTATGGTATTAATGCTTGTAGCACTAACAGCATGTGGTGGGGGAGAAAAGAACGAAAGTAGCAATAGCAATGGAAATGACGGAGAAATTAAGGAATTAACTTTAGGGTTTATTCCATCACAAGAAGCAGATAAAATTGCTGATACAGTAGAACCACTTGAGAAAAAGCTTTCAGAAGAGCTTGGAATTCCTGTTAAAGCAGAAGTTATGATTGACTTCGTTGGATTAGTAGAAGGTATGAGAACGGGGAAAATTGACATTGGGTTCTTAAATCCATTTGGTTATGTTCAAGCAGAAGATCGTGCCGATGTTGATGTACTATTAAAAGCGATTCGTAATGGCGGCGACAGTTATGTTGCTCAATATGTTGTTCCTGCAGATTCAGAAATTAATTCTATTGAAGATTTAGTAAATACAGAAGGTCTTGTTTGGGCATATGCAGATACATTATCTACTTCTGGATATTTATTCCCTGCATCACAATTAATGGATATGGGAGTAGAGGATTTATCTACACATTTCCAACATTCAGTAGTTGGTGGACATGATAATGCGATTCTTTCATTACTTGATGGACAAGCTGATTTTGCAACTACATTTGATGATGCACGTGATACAGTAGAAGGTGACTATCCTACAGTTAAAGAAGACTTAAAGGTTATCGGTCATACAGATCCAATTCCAAATGATACATTATCTGTACGCAGTGATCTTCCAGATGAATGGAAACAAAAAATTAAAGATGCATTCCTAGCATTTAATGATGATGAAGAAATGATGGCAATCATGAATGATGTATATACTTGGGATGGAATTGCAGAGGCTAAGCCAGAAGATTATGATATTGTAAGAGAAGTATATAGCAAGTTCGAAGATGAGTTATCTGAATAATAGACAGTAATGTAAAAAAGGAGGAGCTAATTACCTCCTTTTTTACAAGTAAGTAAATGCAGAGGAGTTTCTTTAGATGATTGAATTTAAAAATGTATCTTTAACTTACCCGAATGGTCATCAAGGATTAAAGAATGTTAACTTAAAGATTAATGACGGAGAATTTATTGTTGTTGTAGGCTTATCAGGCGCTGGAAAGTCTACTTTAATAAGAAGTATTAATCAATTAGTGAAGCCTACAGAAGGGGAACTAATTATTAATGGAAAAGATACGTTAAAGTGTAATGAGCGTCAATTAAAAGAAGTCCGCAGAAATATCGGCATGATTTTTCAAAGCTATAATTTAGTAAAAAGAATGTCTGTGCTTCGCAATGTGTTAACTGGAAGTCTTGGCAGAACGGGTACATTTAAAAGCTTATTTGGATTATTTTCAAATGAAGATAAGGAATTGGCAATGGGTAGTCTTGCGAGAGTCGGAATTGACGATAAAGCATACCGCAGAGCAGATCAATTAAGTGGTGGACAACAGCAACGTGTTAGTATTGCAAGAGCATTAACGCAAAAGCCTAATGTCATCTTGGCAGATGAGCCTGTCGCAAGTTTAGACCCACCGACATCTCATACAGTTATGAAAGATTTAAAGAAGATTAATAAAGAAGACGGGATTACGACAATTATTAACCTTCACTTTATTGATATGGCAATGGAATATGCAGACCGTATTATTGGCATGCGTGAAGGAGAAGTAGTATTTGATGGACCTGTTAGTGAAGTAAGTGAAAAAACATTCGAAGAGATCTATGGTCGTCCAATTAAAGAAGATGACATTATAGGAGCTGAATAATAATGTCGAAGCAAAAGAATAAAGCGTCAGTGGATAATGGGAATATTGCTGTATTCCATTCAAAGACGAAAGTAACAATAACTTATATCCTTATAATTGTAATAGGCTTATATATAGCTTCTGCATTTTACACGGAAGCTTATCCAAATCTGATTATTGCTGGAATGCCAGTTGTTATAGACTTTGTTATTTATGATTTTTTTCCGCCTAATTTAAAGTACATTTCTACCGTTATGAAAGCATTAATAGAAACGTGGAATATGGCATTATTGAGTACAACACTATCGGTTATATTTGCATTGCCAATAAGCTTTCTTGCTGCTGCAAATATTAATAAGAACAAAGTGTTTTATCAAATTGTACGATTTATTTTAAACATCATTCGTACGATACCAGAGCTTATTCTGGCCGTTCTTCTTGTTGCCTTTATGGGTATTGGTGTTATCTCCGGTATTGGGGCATTGTTTATTTTTTCACTAGGGATTCTTGCAAAGCTTATAAGTGAAACAATTGAAGCGATTGATCCAAATCCTCTTGAGGCCATTCGGGCAACTGGTGCGAATACCATTCAAGTAATTAGATATGCTGTCATCCCACAAATTTTGCCGCAATATACTTCTTACGCATTATATGTGTTAGAAATAAATGTACGTGCATCTGTTATTTTAGGGTTTGTTGGTGCAGGTGGAATTGGGATTATTTTAAAACAGCAAACTAGTTTATTTAATTATGGAAATGTGTCAACTATCATACTTATGACATTTATTGCGGTCACTATCATTGACTTTGTAAGTAGTCGTGTAAGGGAGCGTTTATTATAATGACGAAAAATACTATCATACAAAAGCCGAAAAAAGACAGGATGTTTTGGATTAGAACAATTATTTCTGCTGTCATCCTTATTTTTCTATACTATATTGCCCTGACTACTACAGATTTGACATATAGAGGATCAACATTGAGTCCAGGCGCATTACTGCAACGTCTATTTTGGAATCCATTCTTTGATGATGCAGTATTAGAGAAGGTGCCTGAATACATAGCCTATATGATTGAAACATTAGCTATCGCATATGGAGGAGCAGTTATTGGAGCCATTTTAGCAATTCCATTTGGATTTTTAGCTGCATCCAATATTTCGAAGTTTTCCTATATTGGAAAATGGATTTTAAATGCAATTCGTGCATTTCCAGAGGTAATGTTTGCGATTATCTTTGTTGCTGCAGTTGGAATGGGACCATTTGCCGGGGTGCTTGCGATTGGAATTAACTCCATTGGGATGCTTGGAAAATTGTATTCAGAAGTTATTGAATCGATTGATATGAGTGTGCTTGAATCATTCAAAGCTAATGGTGCTGGAAGACTGCAAACGATTTGGTATGGGGTAATTCCACAGATTATTCCTGAATTTGCTTCTTATGCTATTTATCGCTATGAAATTGATGTGCGTTCATCTACCGTACTTGGTGTAGTTGGTGCAGGTGGAATTGGTACGCCTCTTATCATTGCCGCAATGCAGCGTAGCTGGGAACGAGTTGGGATGATGTTAATGATTATCATTGTTGTTGTTTCTGTCATTGACTTTATAAGTAGTAGAATTCGTAGAAGACTTGTATAAATTAGTTCATAAAATGGTGTTAGGCGATGCATTAGATACTTACTTATCTTTTGTAGTGCTGGACACCTTTTTCTTTACTTTCAATTTAAAGACATATATAATACATAAATAAACCCCTTGGGGTATTTTTTATACATTCTATTATACCCCTGTAGGTATTAAAGAGAGGAGATTTTATATGAAAACGAAAGTAATTATAATTGGTGGTGTTGCAGGAGGTGCAACAGCTGCTGCTAGATTAAGAAGAATAAGTGAAGAGGCTGAAATCATCTTAATTGAAAGAGGAGAGCATATTTCTTTTGCTAATTGTGGATTGCCTTATTATATTGGTGAAACGATTACAGATCGCAGTAAATTACTTGTGCAAACAGTGGAAGGAATGTCTAATAGATTTCAATTAGATATAAGAGTAAATAGTGAGGCTGTAGCTATTGATGCAAAAAATAAAAAAGTGACGATTAAAAACTTAAAAACAGCTGAGGTTTATGAAGAGTTCTATGATAAATTGCTCCTTTCTCCTGGAGCTAGACCAATTATTCCACCTATTCCTGGGATAGAAAATCATGGATCTTTATTTACACTAAGAAATATACCAGATACAGATAGAATAAAAGATTTTGTCGATCATCAAGCACCAAATAGTGCCGTTATAATTGGAGGAGGCTTTATTGGTTTAGAGATGGTGGAAAACCTAGTTGCTCGGGGCATAAAAGTAACAGTTATCGAAAAGGGTAATCAGGTTTTAGCTCCGCTTGATGTGGAAATGGCGAGTCCTGTTCAAACACATCTTAAACAAAATGGAGTCACTCTTATCTTAGGCAATGGAGTGAAGGGATTTAAAGAAAATGGCAAGAAAGTAGTATTAGAAGATAATACAGAGATAACCTCTGATATGACTATTCTTTCTATTGGTGTTAGACCGGAAAACGAGTTAGCAAAATCTGCCGGTTTAGAAATTGGAGTACAAGGTGGTATTATTGTAAATCACTTGCTCCAAACTTCAAATCAAGATATTTATGCTGTAGGAGATGCAATTGAGGTTCGCGATTATATCAATAAAAAAAAGACAATGATTCCATTAGCAGGACCGGCAAATCGTCAAGGACGAATTGCGGCAAATAATATATTGGGAAAAAGAGAAAAGTACGAAGGGACATTAGGTACTTCCATTGTTAAAATATTTGACCTTACAGTTGCGACTACAGGAAACAATGAAAAAGTGCTTCAAAAGTGGAATATCCCATATGAAGTGGTTCACATTCATCCTAATGCACATGCTGGCTATTATCCGGAAAGCTCACCTATTGCCTTAAAGCTAATTTTTGATAAAGAAACAGGACGAATTTACGGTGCACAAGCAATTGGAAGAGCTGGTGTAGATAAGCGAATTGATGTAATTGCAACTGCAATAAAAGGGAATTTAACAGTAGAGGACTTAACGAATTTAGAGCTCTCCTATGCACCGCCTTATTCATCTGCCAAGGATCCAGTAAATATGGCAGGATATGTTGCAACTAATATTGTAGACGGAGAACTAGAACAAATCCAGTGGCATGAAGTGGATCAAATAGTCCAAAACGGTGGATATTTAATAGATGTAAGGGAAAGTGTAGAGCGAGAATTTGGTTTTATTGAGGGATCTCAGAATATTTCCTTAGGTCAATTAAGAGATAAGTTAGATGAGTTACCAAAGGATCAACCGATTTATGTAAGTTGTCAAGTTGGTCTAAGAGGTTATTTAGCTAGTAGAATATTAAAAAATAATGGCTTTGACGTAAAAAATGTAGATGGTGGCTGGAAAACGTATTCTGCTGTTACTAATTTGACAGATACAGTAGAAATCACAAAAGAAAGTAGTTCGCAAAAAGAAGAACGTAAAGAAGAAGGAAGTAAAGCAGAAGCGTCTATTCAAATTGATTCTATATTAGACGTTGCAGGTTTAACTTGTCCGATGCCAATTGTTAAGTTAAAAAAAGGGATAGATGAGTTACAGAGTAATCAAGTATTAGAATTATTGGCAACAGACAAAGGAATTTTAACTGATTTGCCGGCATGGACAAAAAAAGTCGGACATCAAATTTTAAAAACAGAACAAGAAGGTTCTATTATCAAATTTTGGATTAAGAAAAAATAGATGAATGGTAAGGAAATCTCCTTTTCATTAGCTGGCTTGTTCGTTGACAAACTATATATAGTATTATTTAATCAAGTATAATGAAATGATTAATAATGGTTGATTAAAAAATACTTATTGAGTGGAAGGAGCATTTTCTTTGGAATATAATGATCAATTAAAAAATAGAGTGAAACGAATGGAAGGTCAACTAAGAGGGATTCTGAAAATGATGGAAGATAATAAGGATTGTAAAGAAGTAATAACACAGCTATCAGCAGTTCGTTCAGCAGTAGATCGAACAATGGGAGTAATTGTTAGCACTAACTTAGTAGATTGTGTAGTAGAAGCAGAAAAAAACGGCGAAAGAATGGATGAAGTTATTAAAGAAGCTGTTAACCTGTTAGTAAAGAGTAGATGATAAAAAGGGATAGGCTCTAGAATAATAGAGCTTATTATTTTTAGTATGTATAATACATATAGGGGTAAAGGTAAATGACTAGGAGTGGGACAATGACAAAGAAAACAACGATTGTACTATTTAGCGGAGATTATGATAAAGCAATGGCCGCATATATTATTGCGAATGGTGCAGCTGCTTATGATCATGAAGTAACGATATTTCATACCTTTTGGGGACTAAATGCACTTCGAAAGGAAGAAAAGGTCCAAATAAATAAAGGATTTTTAGAAAAGCTTTTTAGCAAAATGATGCCAAGGGGGGCGGAGAGAATGGGTTTATCCAAAATGAATTATGCAGGATTTGGCCAGAAAATGATTAAGCATATTATTGATAAACATCATGCGATGACACTCCCCCAATTAATTGCATTGGCACAAGAGCAGAATGTAAACCTTGTTGCTTGTACCATGACAATGGACTTACTTGGATTAAAAGAAGAAGAGCTGTTGGACGGAATAGAGTATGCTGGTGTAGCTGCCTATTTAGCAGAAGCAGAGGATGGGCATGTGAATTTATTTATCTAAAGTAGCTAAAAATATTTTTGGGAGGAATAATAGTATGAAGGAAATTACACCAAAGGAATTAAATCGTAAACTATCCAGCGGGGAGAACGTATCCATTATTGATGTTCGTGAACCAGCTGAAGTGGCTACAGGAAAAATTCCTGGCGCAATGAATATCTCTTTACGCTTACTTGAATTTCGTATGCATGAATTAGATAAGCAAATAGAATATTATATCGTTTGTCAAGCTGGTGGAAGAAGTAGTCAGGCAGCCCAATTATTATCGGAAAATGGTTTTCATGTAGTAAATATGGTTGGTGGGATGCAGAGCTGGGAAGGGAAAATAGTCTAAGCTATATTAAAAAACAGGAAGCGAGATCAATTCATGCTATCCTGTTTTTTTGTTATTTTTAATATATTTTGGGGAATTTAATGGGGGAATTTAAAGACAACTTGTCCTTGTAAGAACGATAGGCAATAAGAATCTGATCCTTTGTGCTAGCATCTAACTGTAAAATATAATTGCCATTTGTCTCTAAATAGTAATGAATGCCATTTTCCTGCAAATGGCTAAAATAATAATAATTCCCCAATAAATATTTGCATTCTGTTTTTGTTTCCTTATGATCTTTTATAAAAGCTGCAAGCTGATTAATGGAGACAGAAGCTTCTCCAGTTAGGTTGAGGAAACTTTTGCGAACTGAATCAGTTGCATGAGCGAAAGTATCTCTTACTTTTGTGACCACTTTATCTAAATAGCTACTCATTTCTACCTCCATATGATTCCTAAGTTTTACAAATTCTTTTTCTATAAATTATTGTTTAAATGTTTGGTTAAATTTTGCCAATTCAGGGTCTTTTTTTAATTGCTTCACATGAAAGGCAGTTGTTTCTGCGCCAGTGTCTCTACTTATACCTAATTGGTCTCCATCAGCATCAGCAATTACTCCCTCTCTTGGCCCATCCATATTAGGATCCACGTTAACATGTACTTGATCTCTTGGCATTATAACACCTCCTCCTAATTGTTAGGATGGATTAAAATAAGAAAATAATTCAAGTTTTTAGAAACCAAACCATATGTATTGCCATATTATGTTTTATTTTTAAACGAATAGTTTAATGTGGTTTTATCATACTAATCCTGTTGTTTATTATATTAGAAAAGGAGGACGTTATATGTTAGAAAATGGACAGCAAGTACACCAAAATATACAAACAGGACAAGTTCCCCAAGCAATGAATCATGGTGGGCATGAAATGTTCGATGTACATGAAGTTTTGGCTGGTGCAATAAATACATTAAATTTATATAAACTGTTAGGGGGGCATATTCAGGATCCTGAATTACGTGATATCCATAACAGACAATCTCAATTTATCCAAGAAGAATATAATTTAACATTACAGTGTTTTCAAACAGGACAACCTCCTGCTAAGAGAACTGAGCCATATATGATGAAAGAAAATAATGATTTCATCTTTGGTATGACGCAAATGCCACCATCTAAACCAATTCAAAATGTTACGGAAATAAGTGATCAACATGTGGCAGCAGCAATGCTAAATGCACTTAAGGGAACTGCCTCTATGAAAACGATGGCAGCCTCAGAGACAACCAATCCAGTAGTACGCCGTGTTATTGCCGCGTCTATACCAAACTGTCTTGAAATGGCTTATGAAGTTTCCTTATATCAAAACAAGCATCATTATTATCAAGTGCCACAATTAGCAGCACAAGATATGCAGCAAATCTTAAACGGATTTGCTCCTGCTCAAGGTATGCCGATGCAACAGCAAATGAATAATAATATGCATTAATTGCTTTATTGTAGAAGAAGTTGTCTCGAATTTATGAGGCAACTTCATTTAAGGTCAAGGAAAAAAAGGGAGATTATTCTGTATGAAAAAATAAATTTATCTTCTTACTATTTCTACTTTTCCCATCTTATTCTATATTTGAGTTACTTTGATGTTGGACGTGGGAAAACGTTATTGCCTTCAAAAATATAATAAGTAATCAACTACGTTAGAGGAGTTTGCGGAAAAAATAGGATATAATCGATTATTGACGGTTTTTGTCATTTTATTTCCCGGGAAAGCAATGGACTGACTTTCCTGTACAATAAGTTATGGAATGTCAGCGCTATATTTTCACTTCATCCCCGTATTAGCTTTAACAATAACTTCTGCGTATTTCTTCTCATCCCGTTTATTGGATAGTGATGTTCCAATAAATGCTCCTAAGAAACCAGCTGGAATCGAAATGATGGCCGAATTTGTTAAAGGGAATATAGCAGTTCCAGTTAAAATAGCGATACCAGGCTCTGGATTGAGTACACTAGGACTAATCGCAACCAATACTAATGCAGTAAATAATCCAGTTATTATATAGCTGATTAGCAATGGTTCTTTATTCTTAAATATAAGCGTTTTACTTAAATGAAAATACTTCTTTTTGATGCAAAAACGGAGGAAGTTACTATATTAGTATATTATAAGAGAAAAAAGGTCCAGGTGGCATTTTAGCACCTGGAACTTTTTGCTTGGAAATATTTCCCGCAGTTTACTCTTATGTAATCCGGGGTACATCTTAATCGAACAGTAAATACGAAAAGTCATAAGGAGGAGATATCATGTTTCGTCATCAAAAGGAATTACAGTTTGAAGTGAAAGTGGACAAGCCAGATCCAATGTTAGCACGTCAAATCCAAGAGGTACTTGGAGGGCAATTCGGGGAAATGACAGTTATGATGCAATATCTTTTCCAAGGTTTCAACTGTCGAGGAGAAGAAAAATATAAGGATATGCTAATGGATATCGGGACAGAGGAGATTGGACATGTGGAAATGCTCTGCTCTCTTATAAGTCAGCTTCTAGATGGAGCGTCACCTGAGGATCAAGCGGAGGCTGCAAAAGATCCAGCTGTTGCAGCCATTATGGGTGGAATTAATCCACAGCATCTACTTGTAAGTGGTTTGGGTGGTATGCCTACAAACTCTAATGGGGTACCGTGGAATGGTTCTTATATTGTAGCAAGTGGTAACCTATTAGCAGATATGCGTTCCAATCTTCACGCAGAAAGCCAAGGCCGTCTGCAGGTGGCAAGATTGTACCATATGACAACAGATGAGGGAGTTAAAGCAACATTTAGAAAAATGTTAGCCCGTGACCGCTACCACCAATATCAATGGATGGCTGCAATTGAGGAACTAGAAGCGAAAAATGGAGTGGTCGTTCCAGCAACTTTCCCACCAGAAGCAGAAAAAGAATCGCAACCAGAAGCTTATGAATTTTGGAATCTATCAGAAGGAGATGCTTCTTCTGAGGGCTTATGGGCAACAGGAAGTGCACAAGATGGTACAGGTGACTTCGTTTATGTAAAAGAACCAGTTCCGAAAGGACAAGTTCCGATTAATCCTATTCCATCTGAATCCTTGCATCATGATTTGAATATTAAAAAATAAAATGATTAAAAAAATAGACGTAAGCTATTATAACAAAATAGTAGCTTGCGTCTATTTTTTGTTTCTTCTAGTATTCTTTTTCGAAATAGTGTAGAATTACTAGAAAAGTTTTAAATAATCACAAGAATTAAAATTTTGTGTGTTTCCGAATGCTTGTTTTCATGTTACATTTATTTATAACTAAGCAAGGTGTGGAAATTAGTTATGTATAATCCACAAAGGAGATTTTTCTATACATAATAATTTGTTCTTTAGAAAAATCCAAACTAAAAAAAGAGAGAAGAAATTTACGGAGGTAGGATTCAAATGACAAAAACGATTATTAAGGCACCATTTAGAGCTGATCATGTAGGCAGTTTGCTTCGTCCACAATCAATTCATGATGCTAGAAAGAAGTTTGCTGATGGAGTTATTACTGCAGAAGAACTACGTGCAGTGGAAACAGAAGAAATCAAACGAATTGTCGATAAACAAATAGAAGTTGGTCTTCAAGCAGTTACAGATGGTGAGTTTCGTCGTCGCTTCTGGCATACTGATTTCATGGAGCATTTAAATGGTGTAGAAGGTTATGTACCTGACCACGGTTATAAATTTAATGGGGTTGAAACGGAAGCTTACGATGTGCGAGTAACAGGAAAAGTATCTTTTAATTCTGATCATCCTCATTTAAAAGATTTTAAAGAATTCTATGAGATTGTGGGCGATCGTGCCGTTGCAAAAATGACCATTCCAAGTCCAAACCAATTTTTCAATGCAGGAATTCGTAATGAAGAAATCTATCCGGAGCTTGCAGATTATGCAAACGATGTTATCCAAGCATATCGTGATGCAGTTCAAGCATTTTATGAAGCTGGGTGTCGTTATTTACAATTTGACGATGTTTATATTGCAGGACTTTGTGCTCCAGAATTACCATTTGCAAAAAGTGAGTTAGAAAGACAAGAATTAATTGACCTAGCTTTACGTGTAGTTAATGGTGTTCTAGAAGGAAAACCAGAAGATTTAATCGTGACAACACATCTATGCCGTGGAAACTATCAATCTACTTGGGCATTTGAAGGTCCATATGACAAAATTGCGCCTAGCTTCTTTGCTAGGGAAAAAGTAGATGGTTTCTTCTTAGAGTATGATGATGAGCGTTCTGGTGGATTCAAACCGCTTGAGTTTGTACCAAATGGTGGAGCGCAAGTAGTTTTAGGCGTATTCACTTCAAAAACTGGAGAATTAGAAGATAAGGAAGTTATCAAAGCACGTGTAGAAGAAGCTTCTAAGTATGTTTCCCTTGAGCAGATTTGTATCAGTCCACAATGTGGATTTGCTTCCACGCATCATGGAAATAAATTGACAGAAGAAGAGCAATGGAATAAATTGAAATACATTGTTGATGTGGCAAAAGAAATTTGGGGATAATATTGAAGAGAGAAAAAACAGGTACCAAAGCAATTGGTGCCTGTTTCTTTTTTATAAAAAACATAAATTTTCACTATTAAAATATCTCTCTTGTCTATGGAAAAAGCAAAAGGAAAGAGGGAAGTACTTATATTCGAACGATAAAGATGCTACCACAATCTTTTTCACTCTCAACATAAATCTCTCCATGACATAGTTGCACAATTCGCTTTACAAGTGCTAATCCTAGCCCATTGCCTGATTTGGAATGAGAGGTATCTCCTTGATAAAATTTATCGAAGAGATGTGCTTTTGTATGCTTATCCATACCAGATCCATTATCTTGGATTATAAAACAAATTTCTTCCTTTGTCTTTGTAAGGGTTATTTGTATCAAGCCCCCACCATTTGAAAACTTAATAGCATTATCCAAAAGGTTTAACCAAATTTGTTGCGTTAAATCTTCATTGCCACTATAGGTCACTTCATCTAGTTCGACGTTAATATTAATTTCTTTGGCAGCCCATTTTGGTTCCATTAAGACGATTGTTTTTCGTATTTGCTCGTCCAATCGAAATGGCGCTTTATCGGTAATAATTTCAAGATTTTCATACTTTGAAAGTGCCAGTACATTTGTAGAAAGTGCCGCTAACCGCTCCGACTCGGTTATGATAATATCTAGGTATTCTTGTCGCTCTTCTTCTGTTAAATTATTTTCTTTTAGTAATTTTGCGAACCCACGTAAAGATACAATAGGGGTTTTGAATTCATGTGAAAAATTATTTACAAAATCACTTCGTAATGTTTCAATTCCGGAAAGCTCTTGAGTCATTTTATTGAAGCTTTGGGATAATTCTTCTAATTCTCCTATTCCTTTTATGTTTACTTGCACCGTAAAATCACCATCAGCAACTTTATGTGTAGCATCGATTACGGTTCGAATAGGGTTTAATGCCTTTTTACTGAGAAAGGCTGTTAAGGAAGTTCCAAGTAATATACAGAAGCCTAAAAAAGCGACTAAGGGAAATAAAGGAAGCTGACTATTCTTTGAGATAATTCCTAAATGCTGTAAGGCAAAAGTAATCATGGCAGCTACCAATACCGTTGCAACCATTACACTAAAGACAAACATAACTAATGTGATAGCAAGACTTAATCGTTTGGTAAAGAAATCTCTCATCCTGTTTTCACTGCCTTATAGCCTAGTCCGCGAACAGTCACAATTTCAAATTCTGGAATATCTCGCAACCGGTCTCTTAACCGGTTTATATGAACATTAAGTGTGCGATCATCTGTTTCAGATTCCATCCCCCAAATCTCATCCATGAGCTGAATGCGTGTGAAAATCATATTTGGATAGGATAGTAGTTTGAACAATAAGAAAAATTCTTTAGGTGGCAACGTAAAAACGAGATCACCCCGGGATACGGTAAGTGCATCATAATCAAGTACCGTTTTACCCACTGTAAGCTTATGTTCATTAGCAATTTTAGCTCTCCGTAAAAGAGCTTTAATACGAAGCACCATTTCTTCTTCATCCACAGGTTTAGTCATATAATCATCGGTACCGACAAGAAACCCTTTCCTTTTATCTTTTGGTTCTTGTTTTGCAGTAACCATTAATATAGGGAGAGTCTCCCATGATTGTCTAAGCTGTCGCGTTAATTCATAGCCATCCATTTTCGGCATCATTAAATCAAGAACTACTAAATCAACATGTTCTTTTTCCATCATACAAAGAGCTTCCATTCCATCTTGAGCATCAAAAGTTTGATACCCATACTGTTTTAAGACAGCACACATTAATTTTCTTGTATTTTTGTCATCTTCCACCACTAATATTTTAAACATCAAATGCCTCCATAGCTATAAGTTATCCTAATTTTAAAAGCAAAATGTAAACTGAAAATAAATTTTTAGAAGTTTATATTCAGTTTACTTTACAACATTATACTAAGTAACATAAATATGAAAATCTATGTTTTGTATAGAAATAAATTAATGTATTTAATTGAATACATTGTACGATGGGAAAAAGGGGAGATAGTTTTGATGGGTTACTCCATTTTATTTAGTTATTATGAAATAGTAGGAGACGAAGCGCATTTAATAGATGAATACAAATTGCCCTATGAGGAACGGAAAGAAAGCTTAGAAACATTGTTAAGTCAACAAAATTACGAATTTATTGGAAACGTTGATTTATGGGGGATTCGCACAAACAGCTTTATGAGTATTGCTGAAATTGTAAAGAATTGAAACGGGATGCAATTTGATAATAAGGAACAATATGTTTAATAGCTAAGCTGCCAAATAAGGCAGCTATTTGTTCTATAGCTTTATAGATTCCGCAGTAGGATTATTAGTCCTAGTCCTATTAATCTCTTATATATTATGTAGAAGTTCGTTAACTGGATAGGTGAATAATTTCGGTATAATTGATTTTAACTCCAATAAATCATCAATAACGATAGCAGCCTGGCTAATTTCATCTTCTCTAGCAAAATCAAAATTACAGCCGATAGAAATTAGTCCATTCTCTTTGGCAGCCTTAATATCAGAAAGTCGGTCACCGACAACAGCAGCACTAGTTATTCCGTGTTTGGCTATGATACTACGAACAAGATCTGATTTATTCAGTGATGCAATTTGTTGAATACTATATGTCTCTGTAAGCCAATTATTTAATTGATAGAATTCTACAATGGCATGTAAATATTCTATTAAGCCATTACTAGCTACGTAAATGGAAAAGTTATTTTCTTTCAAATAGGAGAGAATTTCTTTTACATTTGGGTATAATGCACCTTTTCCATTCTTTATATTTGTAACCAATCGTTTAAGAAAATAAGCATCCGTTTGTTCTCTTACCTCGATAGAATGATTAGGTAATAATGTTTCCCAAACGATCGGTAATGGAACACCCATAATTTCACGATATGTTTGAATGGGGGTAGCTCCTTCCCAATAATGAAGAGAGCGCAAGTGATTAAAAGTATCATTAAGGGATATTTCTAAAATTTTATCTGTTTGAAAAAGCGTGCCATCCATATCAAATATTAATGCTTGAGACATTTCGTTCTCCCCTTTGTAAAGTTCGTTTTATTTCTAAGATATATTTTAGCATAAAATTCCAATGGTGTTTTGAAGTTTTACATAGGTCATATAGCTTTTGTATATCTACATTTGGGAAAATTACTACAACCAGTAAAGGGGCCATTTTTTCCCTTACGTTGAACAAGTGAGTTGCCACAATGGGGACAAATATTTTGTTTTACTTTCTTTTTATTTGTTTTTACTTCAGACTGTATCGACTTAATATGATTTTTTGCTACTTTTTTCTTTTGTTTTTTATCAGAAATTAATAAACTATTTAACTTGTTTTCGATAGTATCTCGATTAATTGTTTCTTGAATGAAAGGTACATCCAGTTCTTTTATAGTAGAGAGAAGTTTCCGGTTATTTATGACAGATGCTTTTTTAAAAGGTGTTTTGTATTTTAATGTTGCTTCATTACTAAATACGATAATAGAGTAAATAGGAAAGTTTTCTGGGACTTCTTCAGAAAGATACTCCTTTATAGCTTGAATATGTCCATAATTTTGCCAAATTGGATTTTTGAATTTTTGTTTTTTCTTATAAATAGCTTGTGTCCACGTCTGACTATTTTCACTTCCATAAATCCATCCTTGATAGTTTTTGGTCTCTATTATAAATAAAGCATTTTTACCAAACAGAACATGATCTATTTGAGACATGCCTCTTTTACTATTTGGAACATATAAATCTCTCCATTGCTTGTATGGAAATTCCAATTTGGATAAAAGTTTATTTACCCTCATTTCCCCAATAAAACCCTTTATTGTTGGGTAGAAGCGATTAGCGATAACTAAAAATAGTAATAATGCAAAAATTCCTATCAATTTTAATCTTCCTTTCTATTTTCTTTTAGTTCTATTGTACTAAAAAAGTTAAATCATGGATGAACTTTCATATTTTAGACAAAAATAACACCAAGTTATTATTCCTTTGTAATATATGAAGAAAAACAAGGTGAATTTAATTATGGATAATTTTACAAATGACAATACAGCTAGAAGGTTTAGGGCGCATGTTAGTGTTCTCGGAACGACACAAATTCACCTGCGAAATCCTTATATCATAGGGTGGTGGAGTGCTGCTTTTCCTGGATTCGGACATCTTCTTTTATCAAAATATCTACGAGGGTTTGTTTTATTTATTTGGGAAGTAATAGTAAATGTTAACAGTCATTTGAATTTAGCTATGATTTATTCGTTTCAAGGAGAGATTGACAAGGCTAAAGAAGTTCTTGATACAAGATGGCTGCTCATTTATATTCCAGTATATATCTTCGCGATTTGGGATAGCTATCGAACGACAGTAGATTTGAATAAAGTGTTTGTATTGGCAGAGCGGGAGGAGCATCGGTTCAATTCTTTTAGTATCGGTGTAATGGAAATCAACTATCTCGATAAGAGAAATCCTGTTATGGCAATTATATGGTCACTTTTTATGCCAGGATTAGGTCAATTATACATACATAGAATTGTCACTGCATTTTTTGTGATTATTTGGGTGGTAGTATTTTTTTATTTATCTCATGGACTTGAAGCCATTTCCCTATTATTTTTAGGGGAAATAAAACAAGCTACATCGGCATTAGATGCTGAATGGTTGTTGTTTTTCCCGTCGATTTATGGATTTGCTATATTTGATTCTTATATAAACACCGTGGAAAACAATAAACTTTATGATAAAGAACAGCGCTTCTATTTTAAAGAAAATTATCAATCATCGTCATTTAAAGTATTAAAAGGGCAAAAGGTGAAGTCATAATGCAAGTATTTTCAACATTTGAACATTCGAGTTTTATAGAAATGGCTATTAGTACGCTAGAGAAAAAGGGGATTAAGAAGGAGAGTATATTTGTTCTTCCTTTAGATAATCAAACGGGAGAACGTAAACTTTTTGATAATATTCATCTATCAGATGGAACCTCTTTTATTGATATTGGAGCAGCACTAGCTACTGCTTTTTCTGTTATTGGGGCAAGTATAGGGTTTAAGCTTAGATTAGGACCGATTTATTGGGGGTTAATAGGAGCCGCGGTCGGTTTTCTTATTGGAGTTGGGATTCGCTTTTTTACAGAAATAGTCATAAAAAAGAGAAAGCGATTGTTAAAGGGAAATTATTCAGAAGTAATCGTAATTGTGGATTGTGAAGAGTCACAAGGGGAAATGGTTGAGAATATATTCTTTGATTATTATGCCCTAGGTGTAGCAAAGGTAAAGAGTAGAGCACCGTCCAGCTAAATAGGGACAGTGCTCATATATTCTTATATTAATTCTTTTTTTATCTGAGCAGCAGCAAAAAGAGCTTTTTGATCTTGCATAATGTCTCCTGGCTTATTGCCAACACCTAAAATATATCCTCCAAATTCAATCCTCATAAAATCAAAGATATACTGAAACTGTTGAATCATAGGCAAGCCTTTCACATTTGGAGTATCTCCGCCGACAGCAATGACATATGCTTTCTTCGCAGCCATTTTTTCTTTGAAGTCAGGGTAATTTATATCCCTTAAGGAGTGTGACCAGCGATCGACGAAATTCTTCATCAAACCAGACATGCTATACCAGTAAATAGGGGTGGAGAAGATTAATATGTCATGGGCAAGTATTTTATCAATTATTGCATTATAGTCATCCGCTTTGTTTTGAAATCCCTTCAAAGTGTGTCGCATATCTATAATTGGATAGATGGTATAATCTCTAAGTTGAATCAATTCTACAGAGATACCTTCTGTTATCAGATTAGTCAAGATTGCGGTATTTCCATTAGGTCGAGTTCCCCCATCTATTACGGCGATCGTTTTCATGAATTTTTCATCCTTTCCATCTATTCTTTTTTTCTATCTTAATATGAAAGTGACTGTTAATAAAGAGGATAATATAGATAGGTATTATCGAATAAATCGATAATGGAAGGTGACTTGAAGACTTAGTTTAAATAATTAGACTATATTTGTTATGTGTACTAATCCAAACGGAGAGGCACTTTTTTTAATTTGCTAAATATTCATTTTAAAACGAAAGGATTGGAAAGGAATGCAATGGCCGATAATCGGATAAAATAACATGAACATTTATAGGAGGGATAATAATGGAAGATACGAATCAGTTTGTTGAAAAATTAAAGAACGATCAAAAGAAGCAAGAGAAAAATAAAAAGCAAGGCAAAGGACATCCAGAAGGAAAATTACCAAATAAGCAGCACTAAAAAGATCAGAAAAGAACTGTGCCTTAAAATTTATGGTGCAGTTCTTTTTTATCGTTCGAATCTCCTACTTTCCCATAAAAATCCTTATTGCTATCACCACTCCATATCGCTCGGTATACTGTAGCAAAGGATAAAGAGAAGAAAGGGAGAGATGAAATGAAAATTGAGAAAGTCATGACATATTACGGATATGATTTGATGATTAATGATGTCTTACATAAGAAGTGTCTAAAGTGTAAACAGTGGTATAAATTTGATGGCGAGGTAGGCTATTGTAATTCATGTATTAGGGAGATGGAGAAAACAATAGGTCTGGTTTAAATTTATATGATTCCATTATTAATCAGAATTCTATTAAGAACTTTAAAAACCTGTCCTATAAAAATTGCCTCTGCATATAATGATAGTAAATTTTGCTATTGGCGGGAGGAGTATATGTTATCGTTCATTGAAAAAGCGGTTCTCGGAATGGTTATCCTAAGATTATTATCAGGAAGCATTGAAATTACTGCAGCACTTTTAATGCTGAAGGCAAATGAGATAGAAAAAGCGCTTATAATAAATAGCTCATTAGCAATTGTAGGCCCTCTTGTGCTTATAGCAACCACCTTTATTGGCTTATAGGGGTTAACAGATAAAATCTCCTTTGTTAAGATGATGTGGATATTATTAGGGGTTGGGCTGATTATTTATGGGGTGAAAAGAGAAAATTAATAAAAATTGCCTTTTTCTCCTTGTGAGGTGATTAAAAGGCAATTTTATTGCTTTTGTGTAGGAGGATTATAATAAAAAACATTAGAGAATGAACATTAAGTAATAACGATTTCCTTAGAAAGAATAATTTCGATTTTTTTTAGTAAGTTTTGGATTTCCTCTCCTTTAGAGATGTTTACATTTATTTCGCTAAGGCAATGTTCCTTAATTAAATCTACCTTTTTCTGTTTATTATTTTCCTCATCCTCCTCTTCCACGCTTTCTTTGCCACTATCATTTTTTAGCAACTGTTCATTCCCGTGGTGATTTAATATCCAGAAGGTATAAGTTAAATTTGGATTTTTTTCAGGATAACTGAAGAATATGACAAAGTGAATAAAGAAGTCTTTATCAAAATACTGTAATGTACCTCTAAGATAGTTCTCCTCATTCTTACTAGAGGAAAGGGAGGTGCGAAATCCTTTCTTCAATCCCATTTGCTCTATTTCATCCAGGATATATTCTATAAATAACTTCAATTTTTTTCCTCCGTTGTTGAGTTTTAGAAACTATTGCTTTGTATTACTTAGTTGTATTTTATTTTTCCCTTCCTAAGTCTTTGTATTCTGGGTATAAACATTATTTTGTAAAACGGAATAACTTTTCTATCTACGGATAATCTAACTAAAGATTATCGAAATCGCAAAATTTATGGAATACGGATGTATAGTTAATGGAGGTAGTATTTGTGGAAAAGAAAAAAAATACAAAAATGACAGCAGTAGCGATTGGTTCTATTCCGCTCATCATGACACTAGGAAATTCCATGCTTATACCAATATTGCCAAAAATGCAATCTGAAATTAATCTCTCTGCTTTTCAAGCTAGTATGACCATAACGGTTTTTTCAGTAGTTGCCGCTTTTTTTATTCCGATTTTAGGTTATTTATCGGATCGTTTCACGAGAAAGTCTGTTATTATTCCTGCTTTGTTTTTATATGGAATTGGTGGAATAGTAGCTGGATTTGCTGCAGCCAAATTTTCGCATGCTTACACATGGATCTTAGTAGGGAGATCCTTACAAGGGATAGGTGCTGCTGGAACCGCTCCGATAGCAATGGCATTAACTGCCGATTTATATAAAGGAGCGAAAGAAAGTAGGATTTTGGGGCTTGTGGAAGCATCAAATGGATTTGGGAAAGTACTTTCTCCGATACTTGGTTCTGCAATTGCCTTAATTGTTTGGTATGGCGTATTTTTTGCTTTTCCGATGGTTGTATGTATATCTATTATTTTGTCATGGATTTTCATTAGAGAAAAGGAGCATAGTAAAAAACCTCCTGCCCCAAGCAAATATATTAAAGGGTTATTAAGTGTTTTTAAGCATGAAGGAAAATGGTTATTTACAGCATACTTAGCAGGTGCAACTTGTTTATTTACACTCTTTGGTATCCTTTTTTATTTATCAGATACTTTAGAGAAAACGTATAAAATTGACGGTGTTATAAAGGGGTTAATATTAGCAATTCCCTTATTAGTAATGTGTACAACTTCCTATATTACAGGAAGTAAAATAGGCAAAAATCAAAAGCTAATGAAAAAGTTAATTGTACTTGGATTTCTTTTTGTTACCGCATCTTATGCGACTTTGAGTTTGTTTAAGAGCCTCGTACCTTTTATAGCAGTCCTTGCAGTCAGCAGTGTTGGAACTGGTTTGATTTTACCTTGCATCAATAGTTTTATTACTGGGGCTGTAGGCAAAGAAAGAAGAGGATTCGTTACCTCTTTATATGGCTCTGTACGGTTCTTAGGAGTTGCAATAGGTCCACCAATTTTCGGAAGGTTGATGGATTGGTCACGATTAGGTATGTTTTTATCAATAGCTGGATTTACTTGTGTAGTGGGTCTTCTTGCCTTGTTATTAATTAAAGTAGAGGATAAAAAACAGCCAGAGGGAGAAAAGGGGAAAAAAGACCAAAAAGAAGCGGAAAAAAAAGAAGTGATTTCTTTTTTGGAGCCTATTGAAGGGAGATAATAATGCTATTTTGGGATGTTTCCCAAACAGCATTATTATTTTTTTCGCCAAGCAAACGCAGGAGTTGATATAGTTAGACGAATTTTTAAATTATAGAGAAATGCAACAATTTGTGTAGATAACCATTGGCAGACGAGAGCTTGTATTACAATTTGCCAATCAATAATATAAGCAGTAATGACAAATATTACGCCATTTATCCAAAATAATGGTTTCCCTGGGTTAATGTTTTTATATTTGGAAATGATTAAAGCGATTACTCCAATTCCACCATTCGATACACCTTGCCTTAATAGAATACCGATTCCTGTTCCCAGTATCAAGGATCCAATAAGCATATCCATCCACACATTGGAAAAGGGAGTACTCAAATAAGTTTGGGAAATGTTAACGGCTAAAGAGGTGATTGTTATTCCAAATAATGTTCCAACTGCACTGCTACCGCCTAAGAAATGGATGGCAAAAAGGAGCATAGAAGCATTTATTATCCAAAGAATAATACTTAGGGGGATGTTAAAAAAATAATGGAAGAGAACAGTTAAACCGCCAGCTCCTCCTGAAGGAATAGAATTTGGGAAAAGGAATATACCCATTGCGCATCCTTGTATAATTGCTCCTAGCAAAATGAAGGAGTATTTTCTACATATTCTTCTCAATCGATAAGGTGAATAAGTTACCGGCTTTTTTTTTCTCAAAAAATCATCCCTCATTTAATATGCATGTCCACTATAATAACAAGTGTATGCAGAGACATAGAAAGGAATGACCTTTAATGTAAGGTTTTCTTCATAATAATAGGGAGGACTATCAGTAAAATGTATCTTGGATGATGGGGGTAACCTTGTATAAAAGGCTAGTTTAAGGTTTTTAAGTGCCTAACGATAGAAAAAGAAGAAGGGCAAACGATAGTCAGACCCCTCCTTTTATACTCATTAATTTAGTTTTGGAATAGTTTTTAATGCTATGTTTCGTTCATCCTCTATCGTTCGATGGGACTTTTCATCGGTTGGCTGGAGGATTTTTTTCAATATATCGTTTACTAGAGAAGCAAAAACAGTATGATTTCGCTGACGTGACCTTTCTAAAGCAATTGGTATATCTTGTGCGATCACTCCATCTTGAAGAATAATGACTCGATCTGCAAGTGCTACAGCTTCTTCGACATCATGTGTTACTAATAAGGAGGTAAATCCATGGGTCATTTGAATATTTTCAATCATGGATTGCATTTCAAGACGAGTAAGAGCATCCAATGCTCCAAGGGGTTCATCAAGTAACAGCAACCTTGGTTTATGCATAAGAGATCGAGCCAATGCAACTCTTTGTTTCTGGCCGCCAGAAAGTTTTGCAGGCCATTCATCTTTTTTGTCTTCTAATCCAACATCACGCAAAACCTGGATTGCTTCCTTACGGTGAATCCCTTTTATCCCTAATTTGACATTATCTAGGACTCGTTTCCATGGAAGTAAGCGACCATCTTGGAACATCATACAGGCTTCACTGTTTAAGCTATTTAAAGGTTTCCCGTCGATTAGTATTTCCCCTTTAGTTGGTTTTTCTAATCCACTCAGTAAGCGCAATAATGTACTTTTTCCACATCCGCTTTTTCCGACAATCGCAATAAATTCGCCTCGATTTATTGTGAGATTTAAAGAATTTAAGACCTTTGTCTTATTGTAGCTTTTTTCTAGATTTTTCATTTCTAGATATATTTTTTCTTTACTCATCTTCCAATCCTCCTTTCATTAGGAATGTTTTTGGTAGCTAGGATGCCATTTAAGCCATCGTGTTTCCATAAAACGTGCGATTACATCTGAAAGTTTTCCAAGTAATGCATACAAAAGGATACTTAATACGATAATATCCATCCTCATAAATTCCCTCGCATTCATTGCCATATAGCCAATCCCAGAAGTAGAGGATATTGTTTCAGCAACAATCAAAGTAATCCACATAATTCCTAATGAAAATCGTAAACCTACAAGGATGGAAGAAAGCGCACCTGGAAATACAACATTTAGGAAGAGAGAAAAGCCATTGAGGCCATACATTCTTCCCATTTCGATTAACCCTTTATCAACTGTTTTAATACCATGGTAGGTATTAAGGTATACGGGGAATAAAACCCCTAAAGCTACGAGAAATACTTTTGCTTCTTCCCCAATCCCAAACCAAAGAATGACTAATGGTATTAAAGCTAAATGAGGAATATTTCGTAACATTTGAATAGAAGTGTCAAGTAATAGCTCCGTAAATCGAAATAAACCGTTTAATAGACCTAACACGAATCCAATTATACCACCGATCAGAAATCCAATAGACGCTCTCCATAAACTAATCCATACATGATGAGTGAGTTCTCCAGTTTGAAACAAGTTTATGGCAGCCAGATAAACATCTGACGGAGCTGGAAGTATTCTTGACGAAATTATCCCTGTCATAATAACCAATTGCCACCCGATTAGCAGTAAAATAGGAATGCCCCACGGCAATAATTTTTTTATGAAGTAGAGAACTGTATTCTTCAATTTTCTTCATCCTTTAAATCCAGTGTATAAACGTTCTCACTCACCTTTACTTTCTTTGGTATAAGTTGGAGAGTATAAAAGGTATCTGCAATTTCTTGCTGTTCTTTTATAATCGTGTCATTTATTTCTTCTACGCCATACACTCTCCTTTCAACTGCCATTTTCATAGAGGCTTCATCTATACCCAAAATAGAGGAGAGCATTTTTGTTAAATCTTCTGGATGATTATTTGCCCACTGACATGATTTTTGTACTTCTTCCATAACTACTTTAATGATGTCTTCCTTTTCTTGAAGAAAATTAGAGGAAGCTAGGAAGAAATCTCGATCACTAGTTAAGCCTTCTCCATTTACTAATAGTGTTGCATCTGCTTGTAACTGGGTATCAGCAGTAAAAGGATCCCATACAACCCAAGCATCAATTTCTTTTTTTTCAAAGGCAATTCTAGCGTCACCAGGCGATAAATAAGCAGGTTCTATGTCACTATAGCTTAAACCAGCTTTTTCTAAAGCATTTACTAATAAATAATGGGAACTACTTCCTTTGGCGAAACCAACTTTTTTTCCTTTTAAGTCCGCTAATGTTTTGATGGAAGAGTCATTTTTCACTAAAATACCAGAGCCTTCAAACTTTGATTTTCCTGCTGCAACATATCGTAAGGTAGAATCAGAAGCTTGCGCAAAAATTGGAGGAGAATCACCGGATCGACCAAAGTCTATACTTCCGGTATTTAATGCTTCAAGTAAAGCTGGACCAGCTTGAAATTCATACCATTCTACTTTATATCCAAGGGGTTCTAAACGTTCTTCTAGTGTACCTAGTTCCTTCAAAATAAGTAATGGTCCATTTTTTTGATAACCTATACGAAATACTTTATCATTGCTACTATTCTCACCTAGTGGATTTGGTATGGAACAAGCAGAAAGCAATAAGGTAGAGAAAAGCAGCATCCATCCCAAGAATAGAGCCATTGTCTTATATCTCATTCTTTTTTTCATATAGAAGCATCATCTCCTCTTATTTTATTTGTTAGCTATGTTAAGGAAGCCTGTAGAAGATGATATTCTCCGCATCGGTATTTACTAAAATGTATTTTTCTTTCTTTAAAGCTGACCGTTCCATCATCAAACCTTTTTTAACATAGCATTTCCACCTATTCTTTCTGGCCATTGGTTCTTTATAAACTATGCAAAGAATACTATTAGGTACCTGTTTAGTTTTTTTGAATACGATCTTTTTGGTTATCAGATAGGGAGGGGAGTCTTTGGGATAGAGGGAAGGAAGAAAAGGGATAAGGC
>NZ_JVDT01000195.1 GCF_001076885.1 Bacillus sp. 522_BSPC | reverse complement strand
GTAGAAAAGGATTATCCGGTATTAGCTCCGGTTTCCCGAAGTTATCCCAGTCTTACAGGCAGGTTGCCCACGTGTTACTCACCCGTCCGCCGCTAACTTTAAAAGCAAGCTTTTAAAGTCCGCTCGACTTGCATGTATTAGGCACGCCGCCAGCGTTCGTCCTGAGCCAGGATCAAACTCTCCAATAAAGAGTTGATTAGCTCAAATGCTAAACTCTAGCTTTTTATTACTTGTTGTCATTCTATAATGTTCATTATAAAATGATTATTATTGACGTTTGTTCGTTCAGTTTTCAAAGAGCAATTTAGTTAGCCACTCAAGAGGCGACTTTCCTAATATACCACCTATCAACATTCAATGTCAATAGTTTTTTTTCAAAAAACTTTTCCCGCCGTTAACTTCAACATTTCTTGTTGTTTCAGCGACGGATATAAATATAACACCATTCTAATATTGAGGTCAATACTTTTTTAAACTTTTTTTATAAGTTACTAAAAAAAGACGGATTATCCTCCATTACAAAGAATTTTTTTCCCTTTCTAACATACACTTAATTAGTATTATTGGGTGTTTACTAATTACGTTTTAAGGATATTATACGTTAGGATTTTTTCTAATAGATTTCACCACTATAATTCATTAAAAGAATACACTTTGTTTTATTTCCTGTTTCCTTTAAAAAATTTCATCCATTTACTTATTCGGTAATAAGGAGAGCTTACCATACTAACTAATAGCAGGAGATGGAACGTTATGGATATCAATATTGATTTTTTATTAAAAATAGGCATTTCTGCCGGTCTTGGATTAATCATTGGCTTAGAAAGAGAAATCAAACGGAAACCAGTTGGTCTAAAGACAAGTCTTGTAATAAGTATTGTGAGCTGCTTATTAACTATTATCTCAATCGAAGCAGCTTATAAATTCCCAGGGAGCGATCAGGTTAATATCCAAATGGATCCTTTGCGCTTGCCAGCTCAAATAGTTTCCGGTATTGGATTTTTAGGTGCAGGGGTTATTCTAAGAAGAGGAAATGATAGTATTTCCGGTTTAACGACCGCTGCTTTGATTTGGGGAGCAGGTGGAATTGGAATCGCGGTTGGAGCAGGATATTATATAGAAGCTCTTATTGGAGTGACACTTCTATTAATCAGCGTAAAATTCGTACCCATCTTTATGAGCACGATTGGTCCTCGCCAACTAAGAGAAAAAGAAATTAAAGTGAAATTAAAAGCCCATCAAAAAGAAAATGTAACTACTATTATAAAAGCAATTCAAAGTTTAAAAACAGGAATAAAGCATTTAAGGATAAAAGATTTAGAAACTGGTGAGCATTCTATCTACCTTATATTAATTGTTAATCAAAAAAGAGAAGTGACCGAAGTATATAAAGAGATTTCCGAAATTAATGGTGTAAAAGAAATTGAAATTGAAAGTTTAAATTAATTTCATATTCCTTAATACTAAAAAAAGAAAGTTGCTTGGACAAAAATATTCCAGCATACAATAATCCCAAATAATTATACGAAGATGCCAATGAATAGGAGGTTCGTATAATTGTTTGGGATTTTTTAAAGATGTTCAAAACCTTTTATTAGGAAATGTACGGTGAAATTCACAGAAGAGCCTTACGGTAATAAATCTAATAGGAGGCTATAATGTGAAGATAAAACAAGATACTCGGCATCTAGTACTAAGCTATAAGACTTATTTATTCTTCGAGTGAAAAAAATTTGTTGTTTTCTCGGAATTTTTTTCTTTAAATGAATGCTATTTATTTAAAGGAATTAACTAAATGCTATATTATCCTACTCTAAAGTCAGAAAAAGGGGATGCCAAGTGAGCTATTAAAACAAATATCTATATTTTCATTTATAGTTTTAACCCATGTATTATCTATAATATGTTCCTTTTAGATTTGCAGCATTTGCCCTTTTTAATTAAATTTACAAGAATTCACTTATTTAAGTAATTCCTACCGTTTTTGTTTATTCCATCTACCGAAGTGTGTAGCTTTATCAAAAAGATAGATTAAGTTCAATTTTTAGACTTGAAGTTTCTGCCTATTTTTGTATAATATATGTAGATTAACATTATAATTGGGGGCTTAGCTCAGCTGGGAGAGCGCTTGCATGGCATGCAAGAGGTCGTCGGTTCGATCCCGATAGTCTCCACCATTCTGTTTTAAACACACGACTATCATAGTCGTTTTTTTGTGTCTATTATCAATAGTTAGCTTAATTAATTGAATTTCACTTTCTCTTCTTCCTCCAAATTGATCAATTGATTTAAGATTTCAACCTCCTAATCTTCCCTATTTTTACAATTGTATTTCCTATCAATTAAATTTCATTAAAATTTTTTTATATTTTACTGGATTATATAGATTATTTTACGCACATTATGTATAATCAGCCTTATTGAATTTTTTTAGGTAGTATTAAAGGAGGTAATTCATGTTGGGAAAAGCATTAATTATTGGTGCTGGTGGAGTAGCTAGTGTTGTTGCACATAAATGCTGTCAAGTACCGGATGTATTCGAAGAAATTTGTATTGCAAGCAGAACACTTTCTAAGTGTGAAGCAATTAAAGATAAAATTGACGGTGGCAAAACAAAGGTTTCAGTTGCTCAAGTCGATGCTGATAATACACAAGAAGTGATTGAGTTAATCAATAGCTTTAATCCAGAAATAGTAATCAATGTTGCATTACCATATCAAGACTTGACTATAATGGATGCTTGTCTTGCTACTGGTGTACATTACTTAGATACTGCAAACTATGAACCACCTGAAACAGCTAAATTTGAATATAAATGGCAATGGGAATATAAACAAAAGTTTGAAGAAGCTGGTCTAACTGCCTTACTTGGAAGTGGATTTGATCCAGGGGTAACAGGTGTTTTCACTGCTTATGCACAAAAGCATCATTTCGATGAGATTAATTATATTGATATTGTCGATGCGAATGGTGGAGATCACGGCTATCCATTCGCTACCAACTTTAATCCAGAAATCAACATTCGCGAAATCACAGCGAACGGAAGATATTGGGAAAAAGGCAAGTGGGTTGAGACACCACCTCTTTCTGAAAAAAGAGAATATGATTTAGATCAAATTGGTCCAAAAAACATTTATCTTTTATATCATGAAGAATTAGAATCATTAGCTGTAAACATTAAGGGACTTAAGAGAATCCGTTTCTGGATGACTTTCTCTGATAATTATCTAAACCACTTAAAGGTTCTTGAAAATGTTGGAATGACATCTATTGAACCAATTAATTATGAAGGTAAAGAAATTATCCCGCTTCAGTTCTTAAAAGAAATCCTTCCAGATCCAGCTTCTCTTGGACCTAGAACAAAAGGGAAAACAAATATCGGCTGTATCATTCAAGGTACAAAAGATGGAAAGCCAAAAACTTATTATGTATATAATATTTGCGATCACCAAGAGTGTTATCGTGAAGTAGGATCTCAAGCAATTTCTTATACTACTGGTGTTCCAGCAATGATTGGGGCAATGCTGATTATGAAAGGCCAATGGAAGCGCCCAGGAGTATACAATGTTGAGGAATTTGATCCAGATCCATTCATGGATGCATTAAATAAATATGGATTACCATGGCAGGAGAACTTCTCTCCAACTCTTATAGATTGAGAGGAATGAAATGAAAAAGATTGACTTTACACAAGCTCCATCCCCAAGTTATGTAGTGGACGAGCGTCTTTTAACGAGAAATTTAGAAATTTTACAGTCTGTACAAGAGCGAACAGGTGCAAAAATTCTGCTTGCATTAAAAGGTTTTTCCATGCACTCTGTATTTCCTCTAGTAGGAAAATACTTAGCAGGGGTAACATCAAGTTCATTATTTGAAGCTAGACTTGGGTATGAAAAAATGGGCAAAGAAGTGCATGCGTATGCACCTGCATATGCTGAGAGTGAGTTCGATGAATTACTTCAATATACAGACCATATCGTTTTTAATTCACACAGCCAATGGAATCGATTTAAAGATAAGGTTCAAAACGCTGGAAAGAAAATTGATGTAGGTCTTCGAATTAATCCTGAATACTCAGAGATAGAAACACAGCTTTATAATCCTTGTGCTCCTTACTCTCGCTTTGGTATAACTATGGATAACTTTAATCCAGAAGAATTAGATGGAATAGACGGGCTTCATTTTCATACAATGTGTGAACAAAATTCTGATACTTTAAAGCGTACGATAAAAGTAGTTGATGAGAAGTTCGGTGAACATATAAAGAAAATGAAATGGATCAACTTTGGAGGAGGACATCATATTACACGACCAGATTATGATATTGAAACCTTAGTAGAATCTATATTATTTATAAAAGAAAAATATAATGTAGATGTTTATTTAGAACCAGGTGAAGCTATTGCTTTGAATACAGGTTACTTAGTATCCACTGTCCTTGATATTGTTCATAATGGAATGGATATTGCTATTCTTGATACATCAGCAACATGTCATATGCCAGATGTGCTTGAAATGCCATATCGACCGAATATTATTGATGCTGGAACGCCTGGTGAAAATGAATATACCTATAGACTCGGCGGAATGACGTGTTTAGCTGGAGATGTCATTGGCGATTATTCTTTCAAAAAGCCATTAAAGCCTGGCGATAAAATTGTCTTCTGCGACATGGCTCACTACACTATGGTAAAAAACCATATGTTTAACGGTGTTAATTTACCTTCTATAGCTTCCTATAATGAAGAAGAAGGAATAAAAGTTGTTCGCCAATTTGTGTTTGAAGATTATAGTAATCGATTATCTTAAATAATTGTAAAAGCGGATATTTAAAGGGGCTTTCCCCTTCAAATATCCTTTTTTTATGCTATTTATTCTTCTAGTAAAGCTAACGAGTTTTGAAATACTGCAGTCTGAAGCATCATTCCATCTTGTAATCAATAATTTGAAAAGAAACAATATTAAAGAAAAAACCCATTTTCACTTCTTGCCTTCCCTGGATAATCGTTTAATGATAACACGGTAACATAATGGTTACGACTGTACCCCATCCCTCTTTACTCTTCACTACCATATCTCCATTATTTTGTTTAAGAAGTTTTAAACAAATTGTTAAACCTATACCAGTTCCTTTTTCTTTACTTGTATAGTAAGGTTCTCCTATTCTTGCTAGCCTTTCTTTACTTATTCCATCACCATTATCAATTATTCTAATTCGACAATTATCCTTTTTCTGATCAAGAATAACTTTTACTTTACCTGTTTGTGGCGAAATCGCCTCCATACTATTTTTCAATATATTCAGCATTACTTGTTTAAACTGGGAATTATCAATTGATGCTATTAATTCTTGATCCTTCCTAGTTTCTACAATAATCTCTTTATTTTGTTCATTAGCCAGGGCTTGAAATAAAACTTTAATATTTTTCAATTCCATAAAGACTTTCGTTAATGGCAGAATATTATTTTCATTTTCTTTCGCCTCTGGCTTACTTAGTATAAGCAATTCCTTTAAGACTTCATTAATTCGATCAATTTCTTCAATTAAAATCGTTTCATAACCAGAAGCATCATTCTTCTCCTTGAGTAGCTGAATAAAACCTCTGATGGTCGTCAAAGGATTTCGGATTTCATGCGCGACACTTGCTGCCATCTCGCCTACCACTTTTAATTTCTCAGAAGAGATCATCAGTTGTTCATTATGCTTTTGATCCGTAATGTCATTACCAAAATAAATATGATATTCTTCCCCAGTACTATGTATAAGTTCTTTTTTTCCCCAAATCAGAAAGTAGTTTTTCCCTCTACTGTCTACAAAGCGATAAGGTTTCTCTGTTTCCATGTTAATGCGATCTGTAATATAAGAAAATGGTTGACCTAACCAAACCTTGTTTTCTAATGAAAGTAGATGTAAGAAAGAAGGATTCATTTTGACTATCTGATCTTTCCCATTCTTAACTAATAGATAATTAGGGTTTATATCCATAATCGCTTCTAATAATTCACTTTGCCTCGACAGCTCCATATTCATAATATTCATATGTGTTGATTGCATCTGGAAAAAACTTAAGAATAAAATAACTGCTGCAATTAATGAGTTAAAACTAGAAAAAAACAGCGGTATAAAAATATAACCACTAAAAACACCATTTATATAGATAATTAATACAGCAATCACAAACTTTATATAAAAACTTTTATAGATTGGATCTCTAATTTTAAAAGAAATGATCAATAAAATAATCGTATTTAAATATAATAAGACAATATTAATTATAAATAGTATATTCCATTCCCCATAAATCGGAAGAACATATTCGGAGGAAAGCCAATTACCCTCTATTACTACAAAATCTTTAATGCCAAGGCTGGTAAAATTAATAAAATATGCAAATAAACTGTAGATGATTATTACGTATAAAAACGGCTTATTAAACACAAATCTAAATCGTTTAAATTCTTTATTTTCGCTTACTAAATAATAAGAAAAATAATACATGACTGGCATTATGCAGATAGTTCCAAGTCTAAATATTTTAAATAAAAGTTCAATTGTTTCCTGCTTCAAAAAATCTACTGCATATAATACAGCAATATCCATTTGCCAGAAAGCTAACATACATAAAAATAGCGATAAGGCCTTTGTTAACTGAGACTGTGAATAAAAAATTATCGTCACAGAAATAATGAGTGGAACTAACGAAACCATCAATAATAATATAGCTTCCACACTATGCTCCTCCTTTCGCTATCATAGCGCACCCATTATTACCTCCGTAACCGTGTGCTGTTATTAAAACCCGATCAATCTCTTGTTCTAATAACATTGTATTTATTGGGTAATTCCAATAATATGCATCTATTTCTGCGCTAATAGTTGCTGGTATAAACCGATTACTTATGCTTATTAATGATGCAATTATTTGAAAGAGTGGAGAAGCTCCCATTGCATGGCCAACTGTTCCTTTAATAGATGTAATCGGAATCTGATTCGTTTCAAAAAAACGTTGATAAACTCCTATTTCAATATGGTCATTTTCCAATATACCTAAAGCTTGACTATTTATATACGTTGGCATATTCTCTTGAAGACATTCAGCAACTGCCTTTTGCATGAGCAAACCTGTTGAATCTGATTGATAGGGCGAAACGGCATCCTGTGTTACACAAGTAGCATCTACTTTCCCTAATATAGAGGCATTTCTTTGTATGGCAATTTGTTCATTTTCCACAATTAACACGCCAGCACCTTCTGAGATTGAAAATCCTTTTCCTCCTGAAAATGGTCCAAATAGGGGTTGAGGATGTTCTTCAGATTGTAAAACACGCTGGGGTAGAAACCCTTTTATAACAGTGTCACAAACAGACTCATCACTAGCACCAACTATACAAACATCTATTTGATTGGATTCAATTAATATTCTCGCTAAATTTAAAGCATCTATACCCGATGTACAACTATTTGCCAACGATAATGATAAACCGTTTATTTCCAAATAAGCACTAATGCTTGAGGATAAAGAATTAGCATTCATGTTTCCAATTGTATAAGGAGAAAGCCTTTTTCCTTTTTCTGAAGAAATAGCAGCTTTACTAATATCTGCTAAGCCCCCTGCTGAAGAACCAACGATTACTGCTGTTCGATAATCCCTAACATTAATTTTTGATTGCTCTATTGCTTCGTTACATGCTTGTAGAAGCATACGTACAGGTTTAGACATTTTTTCTTGCTTTCTACTTAACTTAATTAATTGTTCTTCATGCACCCTACCAGTATATATGTATTTCCCTTCATATTCTTCCTGCTTTAACATACTTTTATTATTTTTAAGTACAGTGGTATACTCTTTTATATTGGAAAAACCCGCTCCTATTATCCCCATCCCAGTAATAACCGATTTCATCTTCATGTTCTCCTAAATAATATTCCTTACATTTGTATTTTACTATGAAAATCGATTTACATCAGTAAAATAAACGAAAATGTACAAATTGCCACAAATACAAATAAAAATGGCTACATCAAAGTATTTCTAACTAACAAAGCTAATGATTAGCAATCCCCATTTATTAACAAGAATTTTTCTAACACTTTGCTTTTATCGTCAGAACCTTGTGTAGCCTGCTTTTAACAAAACATATTGTTTTACTTACTGATAGCCATTTTCTCTATTTGATGCTTCATCTTGTATCTCTTCTTTGAAGGATTCTACAGCAGCTTCTCTTCGTTTATTTTTCTGTTGAATCATTTCTTTCTCGTCTGGACTTGCATTAACCATTGTTTCTTCCGCTTTATTAATATTATCCATTGTGTTTTGTACCATGTCCTGCAATTTTTCTACATTATCAGAACGATTATCGGGGTTTGGCTTTTGAAAGCTCACCTTTATTCCTCCTTCCTATATGCTTCGTTTGTATTTTGGATGTCTATCTGGTTTTTTATACGAAGCTACACCTCAATACACACTACCATTTATTTACAAGAACTACTTTTCCTACTGCCTTCCCCGACTCTAAATATTCATGTGCTTCTCCTACTTCCTCGAAAGAAAAGGTCTTTTTATCAAGTAGTGGCTTTAAACGATTTTCTTCTATCACTTTAGTGATATTTCGCAAGATATCTCCATGTTCAAAACGCTTCTCCTCATCAAGGAGTTTCAGAAGCATAAAGATAACATGTAGGGAAAGTGATTTCGAATGTAAAGGAGTCAAATCATGTGTAGACCTGGCAGCGATAGTTAATACTGTACCATTTAAGGAAGCTGCCTCAAAAGAACGATCGAGATTATCACCACCTACTGTATCAAAAACTAATGAAAATCCTTTCCCATCTGTGTACTTTTCAACATACTCTTTTACAGACACTTCTCGATAAGGAATGATATAATCAGCTCCTAATTCTTTTGCGACTGTTTGTTTTTCAATGGATGAAGCAGTTGTAAAAACAGTTGCTCCCATCCACTTAGCTAACTGGATTGCAATATGGCCAACGCCTCCTGCACCACCATGGATAAGGATAGTATCTCCTTTTTTTAAATCACCTTTTGTAAATAATGACTCCCATGCCGTAATTCCAACAAGAGGGAGTGCTGCAGCTTCTTCCATAGTAATATTTTGTGGTTTATGTGCTAAAACGGATGAATCAGCAATCATATACTCTACCAATGCTCCATCTAGCCCCTTGAAGCCACCTGCACATCCATATACTTCGTCCCCTACTTGAAAGGACTCTACTCCCTCTCCTACTTCCTCAATGACCCCAGCAACATCCCCATGCAATACTGCTGGAAAGGATGGAGAAACGCCTGGTACAGCACCAATTCGAACTTTAATATCAATGGGATTCACACTTGTTGCCTTTACTTTTATTCGTACTTGGCCAGGAAATAGTCTTTTTGTATCTATTTCCTTTAATTTAAATACTGATGACTCCCCAAATTTTTCTATTACCATTGCCTTCATCAAAATCATCTCCTTTATATCCATATTACCTAATTTGTTGCATTAATTCGAAAATATAGGATTGCCATCCACTTTTTTCTACTACTGGCAGTAAAAAAGTTTCTACTTTGGAAAAAATGGATATTAGTATCTTATCGCTATCATACTAAACAATATCGTAATTGATATTTATCAAGGAGGATACAAAAATGACAGACCTCAAAAATAAAGTAGCACTTATTACGGGAGCAGCTTCAGGCATTGGAAAAGCAGCAGCACTCTCACTTGCAAATAAAGGGATGAAAGTAGCTTTAGTTGACTTAAATGCTGACGATTTAGAAGAAGTGAAAAATTCCATTAATGATAAAGGGCAAGAAGCTATATCCATCGAAGCAAATGTGGCTGATCCTACTTCTATTCAACGAGCTATTGATGAAACGGTTAAGAAATGGGATAAATTAGATACCGTTTTTATTAATGCTGGTATTAATGGCGCCGTTTCATCCATCGAAGATCTTACACCATCCGAATGGGATAACACGATAGACACAAATCTGAAAAGCACCTTTTTAACGGTTAAATATAGTATTCCTTATATGAAAACAAATGGCGGAAGTATTATTATTACAAGTAGTATAAATGGAAATCGTATTTTTAAGAACTTTGGAATGTCTGCTTACAGTACCTCAAAAGCTGGCCAAGTCGCATTCGGAAAAATGGCTGCACTTGAATTAGCACAATTTAAAATTCGAGTAAATATGATTTGCCCTGGCGCAATAGATACAAATATTGAAAAAAATACATTTAAAGATGAGAAACACTTAACAGAAATAACGATACCTGTTGAATATCCTGAAGGGAATCAACCACTATCCAATGAATCAGGCAGTGCACAGCAAGTGGCCGATTTAGTATATTTTTTAAGCTCTGATTTATCTAACCATATTACAGGCACAGAAATTTATATTGATGGTGCAGAGTCTCTTTTATAGGAAATGAGGCTGGGACAAAACTAAATAACTAATCTTTAAAGATGAACAATCTCTAATTCAGCTATTAAATAATAGCTACTTTCTCATGATGGTATCCATGTTTTTATATATAGTCAAGTGTAAAAACTAAGTCGTTCCATTGCGCTACAGACGCTGATGCGCCGGGGAGGAAGCTGAGTCTACTCGCATACGCTGCGGGGTCTAAAGCGCCTCTATTTCCCGCCGGAGTCGAGCGTCCTTCGCTCCATACACTTCGTTTCTTAAACCTTTTTTTAAAACAACAAACACAAATTTTTATGCGAATTATTTGCATAAAAATTTGTGTTTGTTGTTGGTTGAAATGCTTATTTCCCAGTCTCTTCGTATAATAGGTAATTTGGCTTCACCCTTTTCTCTTTTATTATCATAGAGTTGTCTAGAAGAGATTCCTTCTTTATCCTATGCTAAAATAGGAAGAAAATATTGCAAAAGGAGTATCAAGAAATGAATGAAACTATACAACTTTTAAAAAATCATCGTTCTTATCGTACGTATCAAGATAAGGAAGTGACTTTAGAAACACTACAATTGATCATGGAAACAGCTCAAAGTGCTCCTTCTTGGACAAATGGACAGCATGTTACAGCTATCCTTGTTCGTGATGTAGAGAGAAAGAAAAAATTAGCAGCGTTATGCGGGAATCAAAAACATGTAGAAAATGCTCCTGCCTTCCTTGTTTTTTGTGCCGATTTCTACCGAGCTAAATTAGCAAGTGAAATGGAGGGAAAGGAATTTAAAGCAATTGAAGATGTGGACACCATTTTAATTGGTGCTACTGATGTGGGGCTTGCCATGCAAAATGCCATTACGGCTGCTGAATCACTTGGCTTAGGCACTGTTCCAATAGGCGGTATTCGTCGAAACGCTTTAGAGGTAATTGAATTTTTAGAGCTTCCTACCTATGTCATTCCCATCGCAGGACTTTGCGTCGGTTATCCAGATGGTGATCCAGGCCTAAAACCTAGATTACCATTACAAAGTGTTCTTCATGAAGAAAAATACAATAAAAAGCAACAAGCTATTATTGAAGAATATAATGCTACTTATAAAGAATATTTAAAAGATAGAGGAGAAGCACCAGTAGGATGGACAAATCGAATTGCTAATTTCTACGACAAACCCTATTACCCTAGTAACGCAAAAATGATCAAACAACAGGGCTTTCTTTCTAAAGATATGAAAGAATGAAAATAATAACGCAACATAAAAACTGGCTTGTTCCAAAGATGCTTTGAAACAAGCCAGTTTTATTTAGGAAAATTAATTTCAAACGTCGTCCCAACTTCTAATGTACTATCTACCTTTATCGTACCATCATGTTTTTCAACAATCCATTTTGCAATGGAAAGACCTAAACCTGTCCCTTCTCGATTCGTTCTTGATTGTTCTACTTGATAAAAACGGTTAAAGATTTTCGAAGTTTCTTCTTTAGGAATACCAATCCCCGTATCCTTTACTTGAATTATAACCGAATTAGCCTTTTCCATCGCAAGTAGTTGAATCTCTCCACCTTCCATCGTATACTTCATACTATTATCCACAAGAATAACAAGCAATTGATGTATTCGTTCCTTATCACCAATAAACGAAATCTTGTTTTTTACAGTGGCATAAATTTTTTTTCCTTGAAAATCAGCGATATCTGCATATTGATTAACAACATCATGGATTACTTCCTCTAAAGCAAATTGCGTTTTCACTATTTCTACTTGATTTGAATCCGATCGAGCCAAAGTGAGTAAATTTGTTACAAGTTTACTCAATCTTCTTGTTTCTTTTGAAATAACAGAGATATCCAATGCTCTTTCCTGAATAGTTGCTTCCGGTTTTTGAAAAAGCACATCTGCACGTGACTGGATAACAGCTAAAGGTGTCCTTAATTCATGTGAAGCATCAGACACAAATTGTTGCTGGGCCTCCCATGATCGCTGGATAGGGATTAAAGCTCTCCCTGCCAAAAAATAACCAGCAATTACAGCAAATATGCTACCAATACTTATGCCAACAGTCATGATGATTATTAGCTGTTCTAACATACTCTCCTCAGAATCAATATTCCTGATTATTTGAATTGTCTTTGTTTCTCCATTAATCTCTATATTAGTAGAAATAGTTTGAAACTGTAATCCTTCTGACGACGTTTTCTTTTCTAAAATATTGATGGAATTCGGTTTTAAATATTTCTCTTCCTCCGTATAATCTATAATTGAGTTTTCCGAGATTCCTTCAATTTCTCCGGTACTATTCCACTGGATAAGCATTAATTTAGGACCTACCATTGGAATAGGACCACGTCCATCTCTTTCACCCATTCGCTTCAGATCTTCAATACCATTATAAAGAGACATATTGACCTCACGATAGGTTTGCTTTTCCGTAAATAGATATATGGTATAACCTATAATAGCCATTAGCAGAATAAAGACAATCGAATTTAAAATGGTTAGATTAATTCTTGTTTTACGAAACATGTATATACTTTACCCCTTAGTAATCCTTCAAAATATAACCGACACCTCGGACAGTTTGAATATCTTTATGATAATCAAATGGTTCTAATTTCTTTCGAATCTGATGAATAAAGACTTCCACAATGGCAATCGTTGTATCTGAATCAAACCCCCAAATCCGATCAAAAATTTGTTCCTTCGTTACTATTTTTCCATTATTTTGAATAAGATATTCCAATAATTCATACTGCTTTATGGTTAACTTGATTGGATTATCGTTTACTAAAATATCATTTTCTTTCCCTGTTAGTATGATTCCCTTATACTTGATGCCCTCATCTAAATCAAGAGCTCCACTTCTTCTTAACAATGCTTTAATTCTTGCTTGAAGTTCCGGTGTTTGAAATGGCTTAACGAGATAATCATCTCCTCCAAATTCCAAGCCTTTTACTCTATCTTCAAGTGAATCCTTCGCAGTTAAAAATAATACTGGTGTTTTAATTTTCTCTTTTCTAATATGTTTAACAATATCAAAACCATTCACATGTGGAAGCATCACATCCAAGATAATCAGGTCATATATATTCTGCCCTGCAAAGAACATACCATCTTCGCCGTTATCTGCAATATCTACGGTGTATTCTGTTTCCAGAATTGTTTTTAAAGAATCGAGTAACAGTTTGTTATCTTCTACGATTAATATTTTCATTTAATGTTCTCCTTACCTTTTATCCCAGTCTGTATCTAAAACTTACCTTCTTTCTATTTTAATAGCAACGTCTTAACTTATCCTTAATATCTATATTTTTTATTTACTTATCAAAATAGGCAGTAATCCATTTTTAACAAATGAATCACTGCCTATTATTATAAACGCTTTAGGAGCTAGCTTGCATCCCTTATATTACTTCTGGAAGAATAAAATAATTAGCTAGCTTCGCATTAACATGTGTTTGCCAATTATGTAATGGAATGTCGAGGTTCTCCAATAATTTATATGCGTGGACCCATGCACTCATCTCCGCATTTACATGATATGACCAGTCATGTAACCATTTATCATGATTTAATTCTCCATTCACAAAATCAATAACATGACCAATTTCATGTGCTAGTGCATAAGTGTTTTCTAAAGAAAAATGATAAGGAATGGTAATATACATTTTCGTATTAAAACTTATTTTTTTCGTTGAATCATATACAACTTTACATCCTAATTCCTCAGCAAAACTAACTACTTTCATAAATCTTTCTCTTGAAATCATCATACCTTAATTCCCCCTTTACCAATATTTACTATACTTAAAAACAATATGTTTACGTTTATACTCTTCAGAATCGGCTATATAACCTATGTAACGTTAATTAAAAATCTTTTATGGGAGTGATAGAAATGGCAGACAACAACAAAATGAGCAGAGAAGAAGCAGGAAGAAAAGGCGGAGAAGCTACTTCTAAAAATCACGATAAGGATTTTTACCAAGAAATTGGACAAAAAGGTGGAGAAGCTACCTCTGACAACCACGACAAGGAATTTTACCAAGAAATCGGTAAAAAAGGTGGACAGGCAACTTCTGATAACCACGATAAAGAATTCTACCAAGAAATTGGCCGAAAAGGCGGAAATTCTCGTAACGACAATGATTAATGGATACCGACATATCCATTATCTAATTTAACTTATGTTAAATATCCCGGTAGATATTCCACCAAAAAGGAACAAAAAAAATTAAAAACTATAGCGATTAAGGGACTAACCGTTGCAAAAAGTGACACTTTGCAACGGTTAGTCCCTTTTTACCTATTAATAGTTACTTTCTATCATACAATATCAGCAGACGTTATTCAAAGGTTTGATTTTGATTACCAATATTTATAATGATTGGGAGTTACTTGTCTATCATTCTATTATCTAGTAATTTTTTCTTAATTAACAGTATTTACAATTAGAGCTATTATTTCCATCCAACTTTTGATACAATATTTTTGTTAAGTTTTACATATTTCGATAATATCCTCCCTTTTAAGAATATAGTATAATATAATCAATAATACCTATTAAAATTAAATTATTAATGATTTAAAATAACTATAATTGAAATTATATAGATTATACTAATCTATTTTTATTGTATAAAGAGAGGGAGTAAATTGTGGCCATTATTAATACGGGAGAATTTATAGAAACAGTAAATATTAGAGGCTTACAACTTTCACTAATAGCTGCTGGCGATGGAACAGAAATTATATATCATAAGATGATGCCTGGATCTAGTTGGGCAATGACTCCTGAAGAGGGGTGGGATGGCTTTGAATACTTTTATATCCTTAAAGGAAAAATGCATTACCACACCGATGATGAAGTTATCGAATTAAATGCTGGACAATCTTTTTTTGAAAATCCTATAAAAAAATATAGTATATTCCATTCAGATGAAATTACTGAATTTATTTACGTAACAAGTCAACCAGTATTCCATTATTATAGTAAATGTTCAAAAGATTTAATGGATCTTGCAATTGCTATTGAAGAAAAAGATGGCTATACAGTTGATCATTGTGAAAGAATTAAAAAATATTCTCTGTTAGTAGGAGAAGCTTTAAATTTAAATAGAAAGCAAATAACTCGATTAAACCTCGCTTCATTTTTTCATGATCTAGGAAAAGTTAAAGTTCCGCTTGAAATTCTATTAAAACCAAGTAAATTAACAGAATCAGAGTTTGAAGTTATGAAAAAACATACTACATTCGGTAGGGACTTATTGGAAGAAACAAAAATACCTGTTTTATGTGAAGTTGGATTAATAGTTGAACAACATCACGAGAGATACGATGGGAAAGGATATCCAAAAGCCCTTAAAGAAGATGAAATATCTATAGAAGCTGCAATTATCTCAGTAGTTGATTCATTCGATGCTATGACAACAGATAGAGTCTATAAAAAAGGAAAATCAAAAGAAGAAGCATTTGAAGATATTCTAAATAACCGGGGTACTATGTATCACCCCTTAGTGGTCGATACTTTTATAGCACTAAAAGAAGAAATATTAAATTATGAAAAGGGAGAGAACTTATGAAAAAATTAGTATGGAGTTTATTAGCAGTAGTATTAATAGTGTCATTTCAAGTAAAGCCAGCAGAAGCTGCTTACTTACCAGAGTATGACAAATACATTGAGGTATCTTATGATCAAGCAAGACAAATTGCAGATAGTCTTGGTCTTAAAAATGTGCCATTAGGTGAACAAACTGCAAATCTGTCTTTTGATGTTCAAGAAAAATTAATTGCAAAAATTGAAAAGATTATAGGTAAAGAAATTGATCATTACTATATTTGGTTAACAGTTGACGGTGAAAAAGTGCTTGGAATTGATCCCCCACTTCCACAAATGTAAGTACGTCAGAGTAACTAAAAAAAGTGCATGACTAAGTAATATTCTTGGGCATGCACTTTTTTTATGTCATTATTTTAATCTTTTAAAGAATTCTCTATGCCATATTAATAATTAGCTTTATCCAGCCAAAAAACGAAATCCACAAAGGTATACTAATAATTACTCCCCATTTTAGCCCATTAAAAAAATTTGCTTGTTCTTCCATCATTATCCACTCCTCATTAGTAAGTAGATGATCTATACATTCATTATATCAGAAAACGCTTTCATTATTACTAAATTAATGATAAATTATATGTCTATATGGATTAATTTGTATACTCTTATAAAAGTATTCACTTTTTTTGGCGACTTTAAACATTCAATTTCCATTATTCAATATAGAACTCTACATTATCAAGATAATCATGGGCTAAAAAAGAAAAAACCCGAAATCTCTTTCGGGTCAAATATATTTTAAGAGGGGAAACTCTTAACCTATTTATAGAATATCGAATAATTATGAACAAATAATGAACAAAAGATTAAAAAAGAAAAAAATCTATTATTTAGTAACTGCTACATCTTTATAAGTAAAAGAATGAAAGTCAAATAATCCTTTGTCTGTAAGCTTTAAGGTAGGAATTACAGTTAATGATAGAAAAGATAAGGTTAGAAAAGGATTAAACGTATCATTTCCTTGCAGAATTTTTACTTTTTGATTTAATGACTTTAGCTGTTCATACAGGGTTAAATAATCTTGATCTGAAATCAACCCAGCAATCGGTAACGGGAGCGTGGCAACTACTAATCCTTCAGATACTACCACTATTCCCCCATTTATATTTTGCAACTCATTAATTGCCAACAATATGTCTTCATCACTTGTTCCAACTGCTACGATATTATGGGAATCATGAGAAATAGTTGTGGCGATTGCACCATTTTTAAATCCAAATCCTTTTACTATTGCTTTTCCCACATTTCCAGTTTCGCGATGTCGCTCAGCAACAACTAGTTTCAGTTGATCTTTCTTCAAAGAAGATTTAAAATTCCCATTCTCCACTTCTACTTTTTCAATTACTTCATTTGTAACAATACTATTCGGAATAATTTCGATAATATGACATAAATCAGATGCTAAGGGAAGTTTTAAATCATCTAAGGTTACTTTTGCACAATTTATCGGCGGTAAATTAGTAGCCAAATAGGAATGTTCAATTAGCTTCTCTTCTAGTAGTTTCCCATCTTCTACCACACATTCACCCTTTTTAAATACACTGTGAATGGTTAATTCTTCAAGATTATCGACAAGCAGAAAATCAGCTTGATAGCCTGGAGATACTGCTCCAATTGATTCTAAACGAAAACATTCAGCCGCATTAATTGTCACCATTTGAATGGCAATAATAGGGTCTAGCCCTTGCTCTATCGCTATGCGCACACTATGATCTACACTACCTTCTTCTATTAAATCATCTACTAATTTATCGTCTGTTACCAATAAACATCTTCGTGAATTTCTCGTTGTTACAGCAGGCAATAAAGCTTTCAAATCTTTGGCAACAGTACCCTCTCTTATCATTAGATACATTCCTAAATCTAAACGATCTTTTGCTTCTTGTAACGTTGTCGCTTCATGATCATTCCTGATTTCTGCAGCACTATAAACATTTAATTTTTCTCTTTCAATACCTGCCGCGTGACCATCGATTAAGCGATTATTTTTTTTGGTCAGCACCAACTTATCAATCATATTCAAGTTCGTCTCATATACAGATGGAAAATCCATTACTTCTGCCAATCCCAATACTCTTTCGTGGGAATAAAAAGCCTCTAAATCTTTTGCATATAAGGTTGCACCATTGGAATCTTCTGGAACAGCAGGTACACAAGATGGCAGCATCACACGAATATCCAATGGAAGATTTTCGGATTTATCTAACATATACTGAATGCCATCTGCACCTGCAACATTTGCAATTTCATGTGGATCCGTTATTACTGTGGTTACACCATGCAACAATAGTATTTTCGCAAATTCCTGAGGTGTGAGCATACTACTTTCAATATGTACATGACCATCAATAAGACCAGGAATTAAATACTTTCCTTTCGCATCAACCATACTTTTGCCTTTATAACTACCAATTCCAGCGATTGTATCATCCGCGATCGCAACGTCTCCTGTCATTATTTCACCAGTAAAAACATTGACAATTTTTGCATTGGTAATTACTAAATCAGCAAGTTCTTTTTTCGCAGAAACTCTAATTCTTTTTTCCAATTTATCTCTCAAGAACAAATCCCTCCTCGTTAATTCCGAATATTCACATTTTACAAAGTGCTACAACAAACCTACTTAAGGAAGGCTACTTTCGTATAAATTGTTTCTTGTAAACAGATCATTCTGCAATAAAATCAACACCAACTATACTAATATTTAATTCATCGTGCATAGGAATGGTATAATGAATGGTTATTTACGAAAGCTAGAGAAAGATAACTCTAATTTTAAATATATTTTTATCATTTTATTATATGTTGATTTATTTTTCAACGCACATACTACTGCAACTTTACTTCCCATTAGTATTGTTTTTACATATTATTTAAACATATTATCGAAATAAGTGATATTATAATTACGTATCGTAATGATGATTCCCCTCTGTCGTTTCAATTGTAAAGAAAGGAGAAATAATTATATGTATAAAGATTTAATTCTAGCGATGCTACGTTCAGGTATTTTTGGATTTGGTGGAGGCCCTTCCGTAATCCCATTATTTCGTCACGAAGCGGTGACTAAGTATAAGTGGATGGATAATGAGGAGTTTGGGGATGTGTTAGCCATTGCGAACACTCTTCCTGGACCAATTGCAACGAAAATTGCCGCCTATTTAGGCTATCGTCAAAAAGGGACCGTTGGAGCAATTGTTAGCGTCTTCGCTCACATCTTGCCGACTTGTTTAGCTATGGTATTCTTATTTTCATTTATATCTATTCTTAGTCATTCGCCAATAATAACAAGTATGGTCTCGGCAGTTGTACCTGTAATTTCGGTAATGCTTGGCTTAATGGCATATGAATTTGGAGAAAAAGCAGTGAAAGGACTAGGAATCTATGTTGGTATCGGCTTAACAATTGTCTGTCTCCTCTTATTACAAACATTTTCGATACACCCTGGTATTGTCGTACTCATTTTTCTAACCTATGGAGCCTTCCATTTTAAATTAAAACAGAAATTCTTACATAAAAAAGAAAGAGGAATGTAAATATGATTTTTGTGAGTATTTTTCTCAGTTTCCTAGTAGCTAATTTATTAGGATATGGTGGTGGCCCAGCTTCTATCCCCTTAATGTATGAAGAAATAGTTAATCGATACAATTGGCTATCTAACACCGAATTCTCCAATATGTTGGCTTTTGCTAATGCGTTACCAGGACCAGTTGCTACAAAGATCGCTGCCTATGTAGGCTATGGAGTAGGTGGATGGGGAGGATTTGCTGTTGCGTTAATAGCAACGATTCTACCTTCTGCTATAGGGCTTATCTTTTTATTAAAACTAATGAGGAAACATAAGGACTCAATGATTGTAAAAGGGATGACCCTGCTTGTACAACCAGTTATTACTGCTTTAATGCTTGTATTGACGTTTGAGATGTTTCAAGATTCCTACCATTCCATCGGGATCATTCAATCTGCAGCGATTGCATTAATCGCTTTTTTATTGTTACAAAAATGGAAAGTACACCCAGCAATAGTTATTGTTCTTGCCTTTCTTTATGGAGGGCTTGTTGTTCCTCACTTGAGCTAAACTTAGATTTGGAAAGTAGATGAATCTTTTGTTGGAGGATTTTTTTATGGATAAAAATTTTTATGTGCCTAATATCAAGCTAGATAAAATAGATAGACAGATATTGTCGCTACTACACGAGAACAGCCGCATTTCTTATACTGATATCGGCAAAGAAATCGGTATTTCACGAGTAGCTGTTCAAACAAGAGTGAATACGCTTTTTGAAAAAGGAATTATTGAGCAATTCACAACGGTCATTAATCCTGCTAAAGTTGGGAAAACAGTGTCAGCTTTTTTTAATGTAGATGTGGAACCATCCTATTTAGAGGAAGTTGCAAGAACACTGGCAGAGGATCCTGCTGTCACCAGCCTATATCATATGACTGGTCCAAGTAAATTACATATGCACGGCATATTTTACGATAACCAAGAGATGGAGACATTTTTAACAAATAAGCTTTATGCAACAAAAGGCGTTGCAAGTGTAGACTGCCAAATCCTTATCAAACGATATAAAAGCAGAATCGGAATGAAGCTATAAGACTCCGATAAAATAAGAATAAATGGGGCTGGGACAAAACTAAATAACATTAATCACATTATAGTTCGTGTTTATTATTAGTTGAGATGCTTATACCCCAGCCTCATTTATTTTTGGAGTAAGAAACTAATATAATTGCTTTAGCTCTTTCCAATCCTTTATTCGATTCCATTCAAGATGCTCATTATAAAGATGGTCTTTCACATAAAGCTGTGTAGAATGATCTATGAGCGTTTCCAGAACAGCTGGCTTATCGTCAAAATAATAATCTAATTTGAGATTTTGAATAATCGTTATTTTCTCATGATCTTCCATTCCGCAATAAAAGTGATGATCCACAACAGGAAAACCTATCTCCTTCATCCACTCCTTTGTTTTTGTTGCAAATTGTTTATTTCGCGCTGTAATATAATAAACTTGATGGCCATTATGAACAAGTTCATTTAAAGCTTCAACAGCTCCAGGAAAAGGCGAACAATCTGTAAAATATATTTCTTCTCGAAGTGAATCCCATAGTTGCTTTCCTTCGATAGCATTCAATCCAAATGGTTCGTGAATTTCTACCGTTTTCAATGCATGAAAGCTTGCTAATGGAATATTCTTTTTAAGCTTTTTATTATAAATATTAAAGGCATGCTGTCTTAAATTGATCAGCGTATCATCTATATCAAATCCGAACTTCATTTATTTCCTCCACATAGATTCTATGCATTCCTTATCGGATAAGCAGTTATTTTAATATCTTCTCCTATCCATTCCGTCTTTTCAAAACGTAATGGAACCGCCTCATCGACTTTTTCGATATCTTCCCCTCTAAATGGCGTATAGGAATTAGCCCCCCCTGCTATTTTAGGAGCAATATATACTAAATACTTTTGAATTAGTCCCTCGCGCATAAAGCTTGCATTTACTTCACTTCCACCTTCAAGAAGGATATCCGTTATTCCGATTTTGTATAATTGTTGTAATGCATTTTTTAAATCTAATTTTCCATTAATAGAAGAGACAGCTAGCAAATCAACTCCCTTTCCTTTCAATGCCATTGCTTTCTCTGAATCAATATTTGCAGCCGTAACAATGATCGTTTGTGCCTCTTTACAATCTGTTATATTAGCATTTAAGGGTGTTCGTAAATTCGTGTCCAAGATAATTCGAATCGGGTTCTTTGAAGGTCCATCTAATCGGGTTGTCAATTTTGGATTATCTGCTAATACTGTCCCAACACCAATTAATATACCATCTACTTTGTTTCTTAAAAGATGCACTTCTTTTCTTGCTGTTTCTCCAGTAATCCATTGACTATGTCCAGTATGTGTGGCAATTTTACCATCCAAGGTCATGGCAACTTTTGAAATAACAAAGGGCATTTCGTGTATCATATTATGAATAAAACGCTCATTTAATTGCTGTGCCTCTTTTTTTAAAATCCCAACTTCCACTTCAATTCCTGCTTCTCTTATGATGCTAATACCTCGACCAGCAACTTGAGGATTAGGATCTTCTGTTGCAACAACCACTCTCTTTACCCCTGAATTTTTAACCAGCAATGCACATGGAGGTGTTTTTCCATAATGCGAGCAAGGCTCCAAGGTTACATATAGTGTTGCATCCATTGCATGGTCTCCTGCCATATTAAAAGCGTGAACCTCAGCATGTGGTTCCCCAGCTTTACGATGAAGACCTGTGCCGACAATTACCCCATCCTTTACAATCACAGCACCTACTACTGGATTGGGATTTGTCTTACCTAATGCAGATTCTGCAAGCTCCAATGCTAACTTCATATACTCTTGATCATGCTTCATACCTATGCTCCTTAAATGGTAACTGTATTTTTCAAAGGAATATGACCAGATTTATTTACTTTCGTCTTTAAATAATTCTCATTAAAGGGTGAAACATCCCCCCATAACGGAACATTTTCCTCTGCTGTAAGCCCAAGTTTCTTTAGAGCCTCTAATTTTTTGGGGTTATTTGTAATTAACTTCACTGGTTTTTGTCGAAGAGCTTGAAGTACTTTTATCGGTGCTTCATAACTTCTCATATCATCTGGAAAATCAAGTGCAAGATTTGCCTCAACGGTATCTAACCCATTTTCTTGTAAAATATAAGCGAGAGATTTTGTAAATAAACCAATCCCCCTGCCTTCATGATTTGCCAAATAGAAAAGGGCACCATTCCCATTCTCCACTATCATGCGCATTGATTCTTTTAATTGATATCCACAATCACATCTCTTACTTCCAAAAATATCACCAGTATGACAAATACTATGCATACGTATTAAAGCATTTTCATCATTAGCGAAGTCACCATATACTAAAACAGATGATTGCTGATATTCAGCTAAGCTTAAATTCGGTAATGAACGTAAGACTTCTTCTTTCGTTTGGTTTTTATTGATTGGTAACCATGTATACCATTGAAAAACTTCTACTTGGTCGCCCAGTTGTACTGGCAGTTTTACTGGTCCAACTAAACTTAAATTCTGCTCTTCATTAAATGCGATTATTTCCATTTTATTTTGAAGAAGATCGATAATATTTTGATCCATCCGAAAATCTCCTTTATTGTCTGTTGTATTCTTTATTTTGTATTAGCAATATAAATATATCATGTAGAATTTTCTTCCACTAATCATCCGTATTGGACGTGAAAATCAGTAAGCCTCATGATACTTACTATATGTAAGTAAGTTTATAATCATAAGGATAGAGCGTCAAGTAAATAGCATATAAATAATTAATTTAACCAATTGGATTACTCGACGTTTCCACTCGTCAGCCTAGTGATAACTATTATCATATAGCAAATCCTTCATTCGTACAATGTAAAAAGCTCCTTTATATTCATACAAGCATGACTTAGAAAATCCTATTCATTTGCTTTCTTTTGTTATATACTATATAATTTGACTACTTAGTCATGAATTCGGGACAATTTGACCAACTAGTCATTTAATTATTTCCTATAAGCGTAGGAGGAAAATACGTGAAAGAAAAAGAAAAAATAATTATTGATTCAGCAATAAAATTTTTTGCACAAAAGGGATTTTCTTCAACATCTGTACAAGAAATTGCAAGTGATTGTGGGATATCAAAAGGCGCCTTTTATTTATATTTTAAATCAAAGGAATCTCTTCTTTATAAAATTTTGCAATATTATTATGATGAACTAATTAATATTTTTGAAGAAATCAGCCTAAAATCAATCCCTGCTAGAGAAAAATACATGGATCAGCTTACTTTTATGTTTAGCCACGCCTTAAAGCATAAAGAATTTATCATCATGCAGTCAAAAGAACAGGCAATCCCATTAAATAGCTCTATTAAAGATTTATTATTACGCATGCAATCAGAAATGCAAAATTATCATCTCAAAGGTCTCCATGCTATTTATGGTGAAGAGAAGAAAAAATACCTTCTAGACCTTCTAATAATTCAGGAAGGCCTTGTCCATTCTTTTTTAAAAATTGTAATTCTAGAATCAAGCAATGTTTCAACAAAAGATATTTCCAATTATCTTTTGAAAAGATTAGATTCTATTATATCGGATATGGATGCAAATAACGAGCCACCACTAATATCTAATGATTTTATAAAATATATTATAAAGAAACCTAAGATAAACTTTCTAGAAGATAGCCACCAGCAAATTATCAATGCTGTTAACTCGATTCTAAGTAAAGTCGAGCACCTTTCAACTAAACAAGAGATCGAAGTAACAATGGAAGTGTTAATGACAGAAATTGATGCCGATAAGCCAAGGATTCCTATTATCAAAGGAATGCTGTCTAACTTGAATAATTATGAAATTCTGAGAGAAGAACAACAAACAATTGCTAATTTTTATCATATAGCACTTTAAGAATACTGGATAAAAAAGCTTTCATATGATTATGAAAGCTTTTTTATTGGTCAATAATGCAAAGGATAACAACTTTAAGAGGTGTCTACTTTGCCTAATTCCATGCTCTCAAGATTTTTAAGATTGCCGTTGAGTATACGTGTATTAACGATTTCTTTAACTATTATTATCCTATTTGGGTTCTTTATCACCTGGATTGAGCCAGAAACATTTCCCACTTTATTTGAAGGAATTTGGTGGGCAATTATAACAACCTCCACAGTTGGCTATGGTGACTATGCTCCTATAACGATTCTTGGAAGATTAACGGGCATTGCATTAATATTAACAGGCGTAGGGTTCCTTTCTACCTATTTAGTGACATTGGCTACTGCAGCTGTAGCTAAACAAAATGCCTATTTAGAAGGAAAATCAACCTATAGAGGACAAAATCATTTGATTATCATTGGTTGGAATGAGCGGTCAAAGCTAATGATTCATTCCATTATTAAAGATCGAGAAAATATTCCTGTTACATTAATCGACGAGTCCTTAGCTACTAATCCAGTACCTGAAAAAATACATTTTGTAAAAGGAAATTCTAATTTAGATTATGTTTTACTAAAGGCTAATATACTGACTGCTCATAAGGTTATAATAACTGCAGACCAAAACAAAGAAGAACTGCAAGCAGATATGCATTCGATTTTAACCTTACTCGCGATAAAAGGGCTGAATGCAAATTTACCATGTATTGTTGAAATACTTACTACAGAACAAGTACAGAATGCTAAAAGAGCTGGAGCAGATGAAATTATTGAAACAAATAGTCTAACAAGTTTCGTTATGCATAATAGCTTAAATTCACAAGACACGATGATTGCATTTCTAGAGCTTTTAAATCAACTAAAAGATAAAAAACTTCAATTTATTCCTCTAAAAAATATTAATGAAGAATTAGTGGATTATTTGACATTAAATCATTATTTATTAGCAAATGGGAAGTTATTGTTAGGAGTGAAAAGAGGGGGAACTAGTTATCTAAATCCCAACTCTTCCTTTGTATTGGAAGAAAAGGATGAATTAATTATTATTACTTAGTGCCAGAGATGTCAGTTTTCCAATGCATACTGCTTTGCCAACAAAAAGCAGTATGCATCAGAATATGAAAAAATTGAATGTATTCTATAACTCACTGCATGAAGAAACTAGGGCTTTGCTTTCATTAGCTCGTAGCATTCCTTCCATACAATATTTTAAGATTCTAGAAATGATTTACAAGCATCTACACACTCCATACAAATTTGCGCACAATATTGGCAATGACGATGATCATGTTTTTTGCATTCAGTAGCACAATCCTCACAAACAGATAGACAAATTTCTGCGAACTCTTTGGCATACGGTGACTTTCTAATAATAGCTTGTTCAAGATAACTGCAGAACTGGATACATTCTCTATTTAAATGAATACAATCAACCATTGCCGACACATTATCTTCAGCTAAACATTCATTTAAGCAATGATTACATACAATCATACATTCCTGTAATGATTTAATAACTACCTGTTCTTTTTCAACTAGCATTTCTAATTCCTCCTTCTATTAACCATTTCTATTTATTTAACCTTATAAGAATTCTTTAAACATATGGGACCACAAATAGAAGGTAATGGAATAAAAAAAGCTATCGATAACTTAGAATTTCTGAGTTATCGATAGCTCTTTTAATATGACTTATAAACGACTTTCTAGTTCAGCCTTTTTCTCTTCAAATCCTGGTTTACCAAGTAAAGCAAACATATTAACTTTGTATGCTTCAACTCCTGGTTGATCAAATGGGTTCACACCTAATAAATAACCACTAATCGCACAAGCTTTTTCAAAGAAGTATACTAGATATCCAAACGTATACTCATTCATTTCCGGAATGCTAACAATTAGGTTTGGTACTCCTCCATCTGTATGTGCTAGAAGTGTTCCTTCAAACGCTTTATTGTTAACAAAGTCAATAGTTTGACCAGCAAGATAATTTAATCCATCTAAATCATTTTCTTCTGCTTCAATAACAAGCTCATGACGAGGCTTGTCCACTTTTACAATTGTTTCAAAAATATCACGACGACCTTCTTGAACATATTGTCCTAATGAATGTAGGTCAGTTGAGAAGTTTGCAGAAGAAGGATAAATACCTTTTTGGTCTTTTCCTTCACTTTCGCCAAACAATTGCTTCCACCATTCGGAGAAATATTGTAATCCTGGTTCGTAGTTAATCAACATTTCAATTGTTTTTCCTTTGTTATAAAGAACATTACGAACTGCTGCGTATTGATAGGCAATGTTGTTTTTCAATTCTGATGTACCGAAATCAGTTCTAGCTGCTGCTGCACCTTCCATCATTGCTGTAATATCAGCGCCACTAACAGCGATTGGTAATAAACCAACTGGTGTTAAAACAGAATAACGTCCACCAACATCATCAGGAATAATAAATGATTCATATCCTTCTTCTGTAGCAAGCGTTTTTAATGCACCTCTTGCTTTATCAGTAGTAGCATAAATTCTTGTTCTTGCTTCTTCTACTCCATATTTTTGTTCTAATAATTTACGGAAAATACGGAATGCAATAGCTGGTTCTGTAGTTGTTCCAGATTTAGAAATAACATTAATAGAGAAATCTTTATCCCCAAGGAAATCAATGACATCACTCATATATGTAGAGCTAATATCTTTTCCAATAAAGATAATTTGTGGTGTGTTTCTTTTTTCTTTTGATAAAGAATTATAGAAACTGTGATTTAGCATTTCAATCGCAGCGCGAGCTCCAAGGTAAGAACCGCCGATACCAATTACAAGCAAAACTTCTGAGTCACTTTTAATTTTTTCTGCCGCTTTTTGAATGCGAGCAAATTCTTCTTTATCATAATCAACAGGAAGATCTATCCATCCAAGAAAATCGCTTCCTTGTCCAGTTTTTTCATGTAAGGAATGATGGGCAACTTTCACTGCATCTTCTAAATATGTAATTTCGTGCTCTCCAAAGAAACTTAATGCCTTTGAGTAATCAAAACGAACGTGTGTCATAAATGATCCTCCAATTATAATATTTATTTATACTCCTCTTCCACTTTATCGGAAGTAGAAAAAGGAATCAAGATAGAACTCATTATGAAAACGGATACAACTTCTTTTTTTTTCATTTTTCACCAATTTTTCATTTTTAATTCTCTATTATCCCCATAAGAAAGGGAATACGATTATTCCAGCGAAAAAACATACAAACAATTAGCATAAATTGTTTGTATGTTTTTTCATTTATTCTTTTATAAAGATGCTTTATAAATCGCTAAAACATCTTTGTCGTTCAACACTTTAAAATTACCAAATCCACCATTTACCATTGCTTTTTGGACCATTAAATCAAGCTTACTATCATCAATATCGTAATCAGCCAAACGAGAAGGTGCCCCTAAGTCATTCCAAAAAGCACGAAGCTTCTCAATTCCCTCAAGTCCAGCTTCTTCCGCTGTTTTCCCTTCAGGATCCACCCCAAACACTCTAACAGCTAATTGTTTAAAGCGTTCCGGTTTTACAGATAAGTTATGTTTCATCCAATTAGGAAATAGGATTGCAAGGCCACCACCATGAGGTATATCATATACGGCAGAAACAGCATGCTCAATGTTATGTGAAGCCCAGTCTCCACGGTACCCCATATTAAGCATTCCATTAAGAGCCATCGTTCCACAATATAAAATTGCAGCTCGATATTCATAATTGTCTAAGTCATTAACAAGCTTCGGACCAAACTCTATGACCGTTTTCAATACAGATTCGCACATATAATCTTGAAGTTCTGTATGCTCTTCTAGGTGGAAATAATGTTCAAAAACATGTGACATCATATCCACGATTCCATAAATCGTTTGATCTTTAGGAACTGTATAAGTATTTTCCGGATCTAGAATAGAAAACACAGGGAATGTAAATGGACTTCCCCAGCCAACTTTTTCTTGCGTTTCCCAATTTGTAATAACAGAGCCTGCATTCATTTCTGACCCAGTTGCAGCTAGTGTTAGAACTGTTCCAAACGGTAAAGCTGCTTTTGGAGCTGCTTTTTTTGTAATAAACTCCCATGGGTTGCCATCAAATTTTGCACCTGCAGCAATGGCCTTTGTACAGTCAATAACACTTCCTCCACCGACGGCTAATATAAAATCGATTCCTTCTGTTTTACAAATATCAACTCCACGCTGTACAGTAGTTAATCGGGGATTTGGCTCTACACCAGATAATTCAAATACTTCTTTGCCATTTTCATTTAAAATAGTCATTACTTTATCGTATAGACCATTTTTCTTAATACTTCCCCCACCGTAAACGAAGAGAATCTTCTTCCCATATGAGGCTAATTGATCTTTTAATTGTTCTAATTGACCTTTACCAAAAATAAGTTTTGTCGGATTATAAAAAATAAAGTTTTCCAAATAAATGCCTCCATTCCATTTTTTAAGAATTAATAATGTAAAACCTAGTGTATGACTTATTATTAAACAAACTTCTATGAAAATCAAAAGATTAAGCTTATGCAGCCGACAAATAGTATATGTATCCTCTTGATCACTTATCCTATAGTAAGCCCCAAGTAAGGAGAAGTTTCTTTATTAGGTATCTATCACTTTATCCATCTAACTTAATAAAGCTGACCTTCCAGCCAGCTTTTAACTATATATTTTTATTTTATTGATTGTTTACATTTAATACTTGCTTAATTCGCTCTAAAGCCCAATCTAACTCTTCAATGGTAATCGTTAATGGAGGTGCAAAACGGATGACCGTTTCATGTGTTTCTTTACATAATAAACCTACTTCTTTTAGCTTTTCACAATAGGGTCTAGCTTCAACCGTTAATTCTACCCCTATAAATAATCCTCTTCCTCTAATATCTTTAATAATCGGATTGTTAATTTCAGCTAATTTTTCCAGGAAATAATTTCCTAAGTTTGCAGAACGGTCTGTTAAATTCTCTTCTACGATTACATCTAATGCAGCAATGGATACAGCGCATGCCATTGGATTGCCTCCAAATGTTGATCCGTGGGAACCTGGATTAAATACTCCTAATATGTTCTTATCTGCAACCACACATGAGATAGGAAATACACCAGCTCCCAGTGCTTTACCTAATATATACATATCTGGTTCAATCCCATACCATTCACTTGCAAATAATTTACCTGTTCTCGATAGACCTGTTTGAATTTCATCGGCAATAAAGAGGACATTGTTTTCCTTACATAATTGATATGCCGCTTCCATGAAACCTTCGGGAGGAATGATGATTCCAGCTTCTCCTTGAATTGGTTCAACAATGAATGCCGCCGTATGCTCTGTAATAGCTTCTTTCAATCGATTTATATCACCATAGGGGATTATCTTTATACCTGGTAGCATCGGTCCAAATCCCCGCTTATACTCCTCATCAGAGGAAAGGGATACAGCTCCCATTGTTCTTCCGTGAAAATTCCCCTCACACACAATTAATTCTGCTTTATCTTTTTCTACACCTTTACAATCATAAGCCCATCTTCTTGCAGCTTTAATAGCCGTTTCTACCGCTTCTGCTCCAGTATTCATCGGTAGAACCATTTCTTTGTTCGTTAGTGTACTTATTTTTTCATACCAAGGACCTAATTGATCATGGTGAAAAGCCCGTGATGTTAAAGTAACACGATCTGCCTGTCTCTTCAAGGCTTCAATTATTTTCGGATGACGATGACCTTGATTTAAAGCAGAATAAGCACTTAACATATCCATATATTTATTTCCTTCTGGATCAGTTATCCAAACACCTTCTGCTTCGGAAATCACTATTGGCAATGGATTATAATTTTTCGCTCCATATTTCTCTGACTGTTCTATTAATGAAGTAGATTTAAATTCTTGAACCATCCAATCATCCTTCCCCATTTATATATGTAAAGACCTTTACATTAACTTTAGCTGATTTTATTAAAGAAGGATAGATTTTATTAGCGCTATTTTCTAAAAATTCATTTTATGCTTTTATTATGTGTCAATAACCTGCTTAATAATAGCAAAAACGACAAAAAAAAGACTGCCCCAAAGCAGCAGCCCTCAAATGAAATCAAATGAAGCATTAGCCTTTTCAACAGTCTTTTTTTATAAAACTAATTATTTTTTAATTAAATCATTACGATTAGATTGTTCAATCCATTCTTGTAATTTATCTTTTAATGTATTGAAGCCTTGTACGTTTTCTGTTTCAGCTACAGAAGCAGCTGTTTGACGTTTAGGACGAGGTTTTTTTGCTTTAGCAGCTTCTGGTTGTGCAGGTGCTTCTTCTGTAGCGCGGATAGAAAGACCAATTTTACCAGCATTTTCATCAATGGAAAGAACTTTAACGTTCACTTCATCTCCAACTTTTAAAAACTCATTGATATCTTTTACGTAACCATGTGTTACTTCAGAGATATGAACTAAACCTTGTGTATTTTCATCCAAAGAAACAAACGCTCCGTAAGGCTGAATACCTGTAACCTTTCCTTTAATAACACTTCCAACTTCGATTTTATCTGACATGAGAACACTCCTAATTGTTTATATTAATATTTCCTTTTATACGCATTATAAGATTATATCACATATCTGACATTTATACAAAAGGATTTATTTTCACTAATATAATTCCCTTATATAATTTGTGTAATCTATTGTCTTGAATGTACGAGTAAACCCCATTAGGTCATACTATCAATGATGACTGAACTACACGTTTCATATAAAAAAAGGTGTCATAAAAGAAAATCCACAACATAATGTATGGTGAAGATTTTCTTTTAAAACACCTCTTTTTAGCTTAATGCGTATGTTTCTCTACAAAACGATTCATTCTTTTCATTGCTTCCTGCAATTGTTGTAACGAGGAAGCATATGAACACCGAACATGCCCTTCTCCACTTTCTCCGAAAACACTACCTGGTACAACCGCTACCTTCTCTTCTATCAATAGCTTTTCAGCAAATGTTTCAGATGTCATCTTTGTTGCGGTTATATCAGGAAACGCATAAAAAGCTCCTCCAGGCAAATGGCAATTTAGCCCCATGTCATTTAAAGATTGCACAATAAAATTCCTTCTGCGTCGATAACTTTTCTTCATTTCTTCGACATCATTTTGACCACTTCTTAATGCTTCAAGTCCAGCATATTGTGCCATTGTCGGCGCGCACATTAAACTGTACTGATGGATTTTCAGCATCGCTTGGATTAATTCCTCTGGTCCACACACAAACCCTAATCTCCAACCAGTCATTGCAAACCCCTTCGAAAAACCAGATAGAAGAATGGTACGCTCCCACGCGCTATTTATTGCTGCTGTACTTGTATATTCTTCATCATAGCAAAGCTCTGCATATATTTCATCAGAAAGAATAAGCAAATCATGTTTTTCTGCAACTTCCACGATGTTTACTAACTCAGCTTTTGAAAGGGTTGTTCCTGTAGGATTATTCGGCGAACAAATCATTATTGCTTTTGTACGGTCGGTTATTACCTCTTCTAACTGATGTGGCTTGATTTTGAAATCATTCTCTTTTAAGCTTTGAACAGGAATTGGCACTCCCCCAGCTAGGGTTACTAATGGTGCATAAGAAACAAAGCACGGTTCTACAACAATAACTTCTTCTCCCTGGTTAAGTATAGCCCGTAAAGCGATGTCTATTGCCTGACTAGCACCAACAGTAACGATTATTTCAGAAGTCGGTTCATAGGAAACCAAAAATCTTTTTTTCATATAATGACTAATTTCCTCGCGAAGCTCTAATAGCCCTGGATTGGCAGTATAAGAGGTATATCCTTGTTCCAGTGATAAAATTGCTGCCTCTCTTGTTGACCAAGAAGTAACAAAGTCTGGTTCTCCTACACCGAGAGAAACAACTCCTTCCATACTGGATGCTAGATCAAAAAATCTGCGTATTCCAGATGGCTTCATTTCCTCTACTTTCTGTGCAATATAGCTTTTTGTTTGCTTCATTATGGTGACACCACAATTCTTTTATCATCATCTGAAGGTTCAAATATTGTTCCATCATGCTTATATTGTTTCAAAATAAAGTGAGTAGTGGTCGAAATTACAGAATCAAGAGTTGATAGCTTTTCGGAAACAAATCTTGCCACTTCATTCATGGATTTCCCTTCAATAATTACCGATAAATCATATGCCCCAGACATTAAATAGAGAGACTTAACTTCCTTGAATCGATAAATTCTTTGTGCAACATCATCAAAGCCAACACCTCTTTTAGGAGTAACCTTGACGTCAATCATGGCGGTAACCCCTTCATGACCTTCCACTTTTGACCAATCAACAATGGACGTATAGCGCACAACTATACTTTCTGTCTCTAATTTAGTAATCATTTCTTTTGTTTTTTCTAACTCTACACCTATCATTTTTGCTATATCTTCGTCCGATACCCTTGCATCTTTTTCCAGAATTTCAGCAATCTCAATTTCTTTTTCTGTTAATTTCATGTTCATCCTCCTGCTCGCCTTGAAATATTCTCATTATATCAAATTATCCCTAAACTTTTCGTACATTTTTAATTTTGGGCTTTCGTTTTTAGTTAATCTCCATTGCTTCTAAAAGAGGTAGCGTAAAGAACATTTTCCATTGGATTAATGATAGGAATCCACCCGAAGGCGAAGTTTAAACTTTGCCAACAGAATGAATTCAGACCAGATAAAGATTGTTTAAACACATCTTCCTGTCCTTATAGTGAACAGATGCCGCTACGTTTTATGGTCATAAGTTTTTTCGAGATTGTGAAGCACTTCTCCAAAGGAATCGTTTCTTCAAAAGAAAATTCATAAATTGCTTGGATAGCATTTGCTAACTCTTCTTCCTTATCTAAATCGTGGATTGCTTGTAGAATATCAGCAATTTCGGTATCATAATTCCCTTCCCCTATTGAAAAGGGATCCCATTCATTTAACAGACGCACAAATTCTAAATTCATTTCTTGACTATTCATTCTGTCACCCTTTGTTCCATTTTGCTAAAAACCATTCTATCATATATCTACTTAAAGAACATAGTTCAAAAAGTGGGATCCAATCAAGCTTTTAGTGTGTTGCAAATTGTAAATTTATATTGACAATTCAGTATTTTAGTTTTATTATTCATTTAGTGAAAATTTCATATTTACTTATCAAGAGAGATTGAGGGAACAGGCCCGATGACATCCAGCAACCTCCTTTCCTAAAGGAAGGTGCTAACTCCTGCAGAATTACTTATTCTGAAAGATAAGATCGGCTATATGCATACGATACTTCTTTCAAATGAAAGAAGTTTTTTTATGTTATAGGAGGTTTTAACATTCTAGTATAGTCGAAAAATGTTCATGTAAAGGGGGATTTGAAGTTTCTAATGATACAAATTAACGATTTGGTGAAGGTATATAACACAAAGAAAGAACAAGTTATAGGTGTAGACCATGTTTCCTTATCCATACAAAAAGGAGAAATCTTTGGAATCGTAGGCTATAGCGGTGCTGGAAAAAGCTCGCTTCTTCGTTGTCTTAATCTATTGGAAAAGCCTACTAGTGGCGAAATCATTATCGATAATATATCTTTAACAAAATTGAATCAAAGACAATTAAGAGCTGCTCGATTAAAAATAGGAATGATCTTCCAACACTTCTATCTTGTTAGTAGTAAAACCGTATATGAAAATATCGCTTTCGCTCTTAAAGCGGCAAATTTACCATCAAAAAAAATCCATACCCGGGTTTTAGAGCTACTCGATATGGTAGGATTAACCGATAAAAAAGACGTCTTTCCTGCCCAATTAAGTGGTGGGCAAAAACAAAGGGTAGGGATTGCAAGGGCACTTGCCAATAACCCAACCGTTCTCCTTTGTGATGAGGCAACTTCTGCTCTGGATCCAAGTACAACGAAATCAATTCTAGCATTGTTAAAAAAAATTAATAAGGAACTTGGCTTAACCATCGTTTTAATCACCCATGAAATGGAAGTTGTAAAAGATATTTGTGATCGCATGGCTGTTATGGAAGCTGGAAAGGTAATTGAAGAAGGGCCTGTATACGATATGTTCGCTAACCCAAGACAAGAACTTACAAAAAGTTTTGTAAATAGCATTCTTCAATTTGAATTACCAAGCCATCTATTAGAAGAACGAACAGGAAAAATTATTAAGGTTACCTTCCAAGGAGTTATTGCAGAAGAAGGAATTATATCGGATGCTTTCCAACAATATTCAGTTAAAGGAAATATTCTTCATGGAAAGATTGAATACATTCAAAACAACCCACTTGGAATTTTTATTATGGAATTAACAGGTGCTGATGATGAAATTACAAAAGCGATTGCGTATATTAAAGGTCGTACTAAAAACGTGGAGGTGATCCACCATGCCTCTTAGTATTGATTGGCATTATATTATAGAATTACTTCCTGATTTAAATTCTGCTTTTTTTGAAACATTATATATGGTTGGTATTTCTATTGTTGTGGCTATTATTGTGGGTTTACCGATAGGAATTCTTCTATTTGTTACAGATAAAGGATTATTTCTAGAAAATCCCATTATTAAAAATATTGTAGGGTTTGTTGTAAATATGGTCCGCTCCATTCCATTTATCATCCTATTAATTGCACTATTACCTTTAGCAAAATGGATTACAAACACAACCATTGGACCTACTGCTGCTTCGGTTTCTTTATCCGTTGCTGCCATTCCTTTTTTTGCAAGAATAGTGGAACAAGCTTTTCGAGAGATTGATAAAGGGGTAATTGAAGCTTCTGTAGCTATTGGGGCATCGCCCTGGATGATTATTTGGCAAGTATTGATACCTGAAGCAAGACCAGGAATCATTCAAGGTATTACCATTACGATTATAAATTTAATTGCTTATTCAGCCATGGCAGGAATTGTCGGCGGCGGCGGAGTTGGTGACCTTGCCATTCAGTATGGCTATTATCGTTATGATAATACTGTAATGATTACAACTGTTGTTGTTCTCATCTGCTTAGTCCAAATCATCCAATTTTTCGGAGATAAACTGTCAAAAGCACTGGATAAGCGTTAAACATATATACCTTAGGAGGAAAAGACAATGAAAAAATTACTTTTAGGAATTCTATTACTATTATCATTTAGTGTACTAAGTGCATGTGGAGAAGAGAAAGACAATGCCGACAGTGGTGATAAAAAAGAGATTAATATAGGTGCAACATCTGGTCCTTATGCAGATATGGTGGAAAAAGCAATAAAACCAATTCTAGAAGATAAAGGGTATAAAGTAGAAGTTACAGAATTCACAGACTATGTACAGCCTAATAATGCGTTAGCAGAAGGAAGCATTGATGCAAATCTGTTTCAACATAAAATTTACATGGAATCTTTTGCCGAACAAAATAACATAGAGATATCTGAGTTAATTTCTGTGCCAACTGCTCCAATGGGCATTTATTCGAATAAATTTGACAGTTTGGAAGACATTACAGATGGTGCAACAATTGCTATTCCAAATGATCCTACCAACGCAGCTCGTGCTTTCTTAATTTTAAAAGATGCTGGTCTAATTGAAATTGATGAAGATGCAGACCCATTAACTGTGTCTGATAAAGATGTGACAAATAATGTTAAAAATCTGAAATTCGAAACGATTGAAGCAGCACAGCTACCTCGCGCTGTTGACAGTGTAGACTTATCAGCTGTTCCTGGTAACTTCGCACTAGCAGCTAAAATGGATTTATTGAATGCACTACAACTAGAAAATATGCTGGATCAATATCGTAACCGTGTAGTTGTTAATACAAAAGATTTAGATGCTACATTTGCTAAAGATATTAAAGCAGCTGTTGAATCACCTGAATTCGAAAAAGTTATTGATGAAGAATTTGAAGGCTTCGGAAAGCCTGAATGGATGAAATAAATAAATAAATAAATAAATAAAGATCAAGCGGGCTACACTGGATATTTTCCATTATATCGTAGCTCGCTTGATTTTTTTGTTCTTTCCAAACAGATTTTAAGAAACGAACCATGCATATCTATACAGACAGTTGAACACACACAAATATTACTCATATTCTCCTAAGTTTGTGGCTGCGTTTTGTTGCCGTTTAAGTGGTGATGTAATTTTCAGACTATTAAAATAAAGTCACATTTTCACCTTATTTCTTTCACAAATTGGACACACCTCCCCTCTCTATAACTACAGTGTATGTGTTAATATAATGTTGTATTGTGAATCCATTCACATAAACCAAGACAATATAGGGGGAACCAATCATGAAAATTACACCAAAAGTTTTACTTGCTTCTATTTTAGCAGGAGCACTTTTAACAGCTTGTGGGAATACAGAGTCAGAACCAAAAGAAGAAAAGGCTGAAGAGTCAGCTGATGTAGTTACAACTGCATCTATCGTAAATGAAGCCGATGCATTAACAAGTGCATTAAGTGAAAATGGAACTTGGATTGTTGCAACACTTCAAGATTTAACAGTAGACAGTGACATTGTTGTAGCAGGAGAATTCCACGATAAAGGGGATGCTGCTAAAGACATTTACCGTAAACTTGCCCTTTATACACAAGATGACGATCATAACATCATTGATTCTTTCACATTAACTGCTCCTAAAATGACAGTGCAAAGTGAAAACTTCAAAATTCAAGGTGGTACATTTGCAGGAGATGTTTATGTAGAAGCTAATGGTTTCACTGTTGATGCTACTGCAAAAGTAGATGGTAATGTTTATTACAAGAGTGATGAATTCAAAGCATCTGCTGTAATTGATGGAGAAGTAACCGGTGCTCAAGAAGTACAATAATATGCTTTTTAGGTATCCTAGCTGACTATTCAGCTAGGATTTTTTTATCCTTCCTATCTAACCGCTATGAAAGAAAAAGCGCTTTACAAAGGCTTCCAATAATCCCCTCTCATTATTTCCAAAAAATTACCTATAATAAATTATATAAATAGATTGACAATTTTCTAATTTAAGAATATCTTTTATATAAAAGTTGCGTTGATGAAACTTTTTAAACCAAAGTAAAATCAGGTGAAAAAATGCGAAAATATCAATCAATAGAAAATATTCATTCTAAATCTGCCAAAAGTATATTAGGCGAAGATGTTAAAGGCTTAAAAAGAATACTCCCGTTTTTAGGTCCAGCTTTTATTGCTGCGATTGCCTATATTGATCCTGGAAATTTTGCAACAAATATTGCTGCAGGCTCGAAATATGGGTATCTATTATTATGGGTTATTCTTTTCTCCAACATCATGGCATTAATTATTCAATCATTGTCAGCAAAATTGGGGATTGCTACAGGAAAAAACTTAGCTGAAGTCGCAAGAGAAGAGTTTCCAAAACCAGTTTCTATCGGATTATGGATACAGGGCGAACTTGTCATTATGGCAACTGATTTAGCAGAGTTTATCGGTGCAGCACTCGGTATATATCTTCTTTTTGGTATCCCTTTATTAGAAGCAAGTCTTATTGCTGCAGTCGGCTCTTTTGCTATTCTTGAATTACAACGACGGGGGTATCGTTCCTTAGAAGCAGGCATTACCGCCATGCTATTCATTGTGGTCCTTTCTTTTATCGTTCAAATGTTCTTCGCAAAGCCAGATGTTTCATCTTTATTCCACGGGTTATTTACCCCTCAATTCGATGGGATAGATAGCGTTATTTTAGCAGCAGGGATACTAGGTGCAACCGTGATGCCACATGCTATTTATTTACATTCTGCATTAACACAGAAAAGGATTGTTGGTGAAACAGATAGAGAGAAAAAACAAATTTTTCGTTTTGAATTCATCGATATTCTTATTGCCATGTTGATTGCAGGGTTTATTAATGGGGCAATGCTCATCGTCTCCAGTGCATTGTTCCATAAAAATGGATTATTTGTGGAAGATTTAGATATAGCCTTTCATTATTTTGGAGAATTAGTTAGTCCTATTTCAGCCACTTTATTTGGTTTAGGATTATTAATCGCAGGACTATCTAGCTCATCTGTTGGTACAATGTCCGGAGATGTCATTATGCAGGGATTCATCCATTTTCGTATTCCGCTTTATGTAAGAAGGGTCATTACGATGGTCCCACCTATTGCCATCATTGCACTTGGCATTAATCCAACTACTGCACTTGTTGCAAGCCAAGTAATCTTATCTTTCGGAATCGGCTTTGCTCTTATTCCGTTAATAATGTTTACTAGTACAAAACGCATTATGGGAAGTCTAGTAAACACAAAATGGATTACGGTAATATCGTGGATAATGGCTATTTTAATTGTTTCATTAAATATCTTTATTCTTATACAAACATTTCAATAGGTAAGGATAAACTCAAACTTCCATCAGTGAGTTGTCTACATTTCCCTGCTGTTGGTTAGTTGAACCATCCTTACTTTACGGACGTAAGACTAACACTATCTCGAGTTCTTCTAAGTCGAGAGGGGCTAGTCTTACTGAAGTTTAAGATTGGGATAAAAAGCTTATTCCAAGTAAAAAGACGAAGCTGTGACATAAGCATTTCAACTAATAAAAAACACGAACTTTCATGTAGTTAATATACATAAAAGTTCGTGTTTGTTGGTTTGGAATAAAGTTTAAAAAATGAAGTGGAATGGAGCGGAAGACACTCGACTCCTGCGGGAAATAGAGGAAAGGCTGAGACCCCG
>NZ_JVDT01000194.1 GCF_001076885.1 Bacillus sp. 522_BSPC | reverse complement strand
GAGGCCACTGAAAAAGTCCTCCAAATGTTCATAATCTAAAAGGTATAGTCCTTCATTATTTGAAGGAACTATCCTTTTTTTATTGTATAATTATAGTATCAATTTCAGTGTGGGTGGATACTATGATTCAAAAACAACAGTCTATGATTCTTTTTAGCCCTTTTATGGCTCTATATGATTTAGTCGTTCCAAAAGATAATCTGTTACGAAAAATTAATGACTTAATTGACTTTTCATTTGTTTATGATGAAATCAAGAAAAATTATTGTTTTGATAACGGTCGAAATGCCATCGATCCTATTCGTATGTTCAAGTATTTATTATTAAAGTCGATTTATGACTTGTCTGATGTTGACGTTGTTGAACGTTCAAAATATGATATGTCTTTTAAATATTTTCTTGATATGGCACCCGAAGATTCGGTGATTGAACCAAGTTCTTTAACCAAATTTAGAAAGTTGCGTTTAAAAGACGTAAAACTTTTAGATATGCTTGTTAATAAAACCGTAGAAATCGCTATTGAAAAGGGAATTATCAAAAGTAAAGCTATTATCGTAGATGCCACTCATTCGAAAGCTCGTTATAATCAGAAATCACCTAAAGAAATCCTAATGGATCGTTCGAAAAAGCTTAGAAAAGCTGTTTATAAAATAGATGAAAGCATGAAAGATAAGTTTCCCACTAAAACTTCAACGGATATTTTGGAGGATGAAATGGAGTATTGTCAAAAACTGATTGAGGTGATTGAGAAGGAAGATACGCTTGTTCCATATCCAAAAGTAAAGGAACAACTAAACCTTCTAAAAGAAACGGTAAATGACGATATCGAATATCTACAAATTTCAGAAGATAAAGATGCTAAAGTTGGTCACAAGAGTGAGGATACCTCATTTTTTGGATACAAAACGCACATAGCCATGAGTGAAGAAAGGATTATTACAGCCGCAACAGTCACAACTGGAGAAAAGAATGACGGAAAACAATTAGAAACACTGATTGAAAAAAGTATGACAGCCGGCATGGAAGTTGAGGCAGTAATCGGGGATGCAGCTTATTCGGAAAAAGGAAATATCGAGTTCACAAAAAAGAATGGAATGAAATTGGTAGCCAAATTAAACCCTTCTGTAACACAAGGATACCGTAAAAAAGAAGATGAATTTGAATTTAATAAAGATGCTGGAATGTATGTTTGTAAGGCTGGACATATGGCAATAAGAAAAGCAAAACAGGGCAAAAAAGGAGAAGGTAGAAATCAAGTTCATACGTACTATTTTGATATAGAAAAATGTAAACACTGTCCGTTTAAGGAAGGATGTTATAAGGAAGGGGCTAAAAGTAAAACATATTCTGTAAGCATCAAATCAAACGAGCATACAGAGCAGGCAAAATTTCAAGAAAGTGACTATTTTAAAGAAAAGTCGAAAGAACGATATAAAATAGAAGCTAAAAATAGCGAATTAAAACACAGACACGGGTACAATGTTGCAAAATCCTCGGGTCTATTAGGTATGGAATTGCAAGGTGCCATGGCAATATTTACGGTGAATTTAAAAAGAATCTTGAAATTAATGAGTTAAAAAAGATAGGAATTCATGAGAAAATGGATAAAAAAAGACGACTCTACATTCAAAAAATTTAATGAGGGTCGTCTTTTTTTATGCGGCCAGCTGATTATTAGAAATGACCTCAGTTTGTCAGTGGCCTCCCTTTCATGGCCAGGTTTTTTATCTATACCGAATTTCGTTATTATAGATCAAAATAACTAACTGCAATCGTTAATACAAAAAATAGAATTGCTAAAACGATTGTTGCATTGTGAAGGATTAATTCTAAACCACGTGCTTTTTGTTTACCAAATAACTGCTCTGCACCACCAGAAATTGCTCCAGATAGTCCAGCACTCTTACCATTTTGAAGAAGTACTACTACGATTAATGCAATCGCAACGATAATCAATAAAGTAATCAAAACTGTGTGTATCATATCAAACACCTCCATTAAACCCAACCTACATTAGTTTAAATGTATCATATTTTATGTTTTGCCACAATAGTATGTCGCTTTCTTTGTCATAATAATTAGTAGAATATATTTATCCAGCATGAATGTATGGAAGAGTTCTCTTAATTACGCGATAACCTTTGAATAAGAAGCATCTGTTCCCTTTTCCTGCTGGATCTCTTGCTCTCGGGCTCAGAGAACGCTCCTCTGTTACCTTTTCCTGCTGGATC
>NZ_JVDT01000193.1:12726-13721 GCF_001076885.1 Bacillus sp. 522_BSPC | reverse complement strand
TAAAACACTCTTTTTCAAGTGTCCTAACTACAGGTACCATTTTAAACAACCTTCTCTCGTTTGTTTATTTAGTACTCTCGTCTATGGTTTTTGCAGAACCTGTAAATGGATGAATCTTATACGTTAAATCTCTGCCAGCTATCTTTTCTTCGGCAGTGATTATCCTACCTAAAGAAGCATAATAAAAAACAACTGCACCAAACGCTAAAATTCCACCTATAGCTTCGCATTTATCTTCAAAAAAATAACCTTCAATTCCCTTTTGCTAAAATAAACGCCATAAAACTGGGATCTGGCTTAGCTTCCTTTATTCCTTTTGCAGATTGAAGGAAAATAGTCTTCTCCTTTTCATAATATACCTTTATTTTCAAATTTCCTAAATCCATTAATTTTGTATGCTTTCTACTAATAGTCGTTTCTTTTGAATCATATGCTTCGCTATTTATGAACTGGACTATTTCGCTAATGGCTGCTTTATCTTTCACTTCCACACCATCTTGTTGAGATTCATTTTGGTATATACGAATGCTCTCTGGATTTTGCTTTAGCCAGACAGTACTATCTAAAATTTGATGCTTGTCAAACATCACTTCTGTTTGCATTTCTGACTTATTATAAGATGCAGAAAGGGATAGCTCACCATCAAAGCCTGCTTTTCTCCATCGAGAATAAAATCCAGACCAATCATTTGCTGAATCATTATCCTCAAGTGCTGAGCCTATATATTCTACACTCCATCCATGCTTAGGAAGTTCTTGCTCATAGTAGTCATAAATAGCCTCCCAGCTATTTCCGTCCATTATGTATTGGTCTTTAGTTGGTGTAAGTCCCGCATATAATGGAATGTCTTTCTCTTGCTCAGGAATAATGGTCATTCCCTTATATGTGTCATCCGTAACTTTTTGATAAATAATAAAACCCGTTAAAAGGAAAGTAAAAATAAATACATAAAGAACAAACCTTTTTTTGAACATTGAATTTCCCCTCTTCTAATA
>NZ_JVDT01000193.1:0-12711 GCF_001076885.1 Bacillus sp. 522_BSPC | reverse complement strand
AGTATAGTATAATATTTCCATTAATGATATTTAAATATTCTCAAAATTCCATTTGCTAACGAATTAATTTAGTATTATAAGGAATGTTATAAGCATTCCACATATAACTATATACGCGTGTCGCGTTAATCAGTTTCACTATTTGGAAAAATTATTTATACGGAATGTAATGAGAGCTTGAGGAAGGTTTATTTAGCTTAACTATTGAGATTAGTTGATTCTTTTCATTAAAAACTGGAAATAACCCCCATTTCCATTTAAATATATCGTATAATACAATTATTACAAATGGATGGAGGCTTATTAATGACAAAAAATGGATGGTTATCTCTACTTATGGTTGGTATTTGTATTGTATTATCCTTTTTTCTCAGTGCCAATAATGCAGGCATCTTCTTCTTATTATTCGGAATTTTATCTATAACTGGAATTGTATTCGCTATTTTGTCTAAAAAGTGGAGCAATATTATTCTTGGAGTTCTTTTAAATGGGATAGCAGGTGTGATTTTCACATTATTAGCCTTTGCATTTGGATTTGGAGAAGCTTAATACATTGATTACACTTCTATCCGAGTCAATAGCTTTCGATTTGAGCATCTTTTGGGCATACACTTTTTATATATGCGACTTCCTTTTCCGTAGCATGGGGAACAAAGATCTCTGTTCCCCAATGACTGGAATGAAAGACCATCCTTTCTCCCATTAGTAAATTCACCGTAAACCACTTTAATTCTCTAGCTTTATTTGTATAGCTGTTGGATAAATAATGGACAAAAGCAGCTGTTTTCTTTCCATGGAATATCGTTAAATTATCCTCTTTCTGTATTTCGATATCTGGATAAAACGTTGATTTGAGTTCTTCTATAGTAATCGCTTCTTCATTCCAACAATGAATTTCAAAACAATCCGATTTTCGTAAAAAATAATCCACTGTTTGGAGCCAATAATCATAGTTTCCTAGTACAGGTTTTGGAAAGCTAGAATTTCCCTCCGTATAAAATGGGATATTAACAATGATATGTTTTTGCAAACTTAATTCCCCCCTTCCCCTACCTTGAAACTCCTTTCCAAAAAACCTCCCACAATGCTGCTAATTTATCATCCACTCTTTTCCCTGAATTAAAATAAACGATTTCAACCATGATTGCGATGATAATTCCTGTGAAAGCGGAGTTAAATATGTTTGCATCTTTTATAGTAAGTTGCCCTTTCTCTATCCATTTCGCGCACTTTTCGTCAATTAAATGCTCCTGGAAGTTCTCTGCTTCTGTTACTTCTTTTTGAATGACATCATATAGATGCATTGGTGGGAAGAAGCCCATTCTCAACCAAAATTTCAGCATTTCATTTTCCTGGAACATCCCTTTTACATAAAGTAAATAATGATAGAGAAACGTTTCTGGATTGCTACAATCTTCTTTTTCAAAAAACTGCTGTTTACGCTCGATTTCTTCTGCTTTTGCTTCCTTTAATACTTCGAGAAAAAGGTCATCTTTTCCTTTGAAGTGAGAATAAATAGACGCTTTTTTAATGCCCGCTTCCTCTGCAATTTCTGAAAGAGATGCTCCTTCAAATCCATTTTGTAAAAAAAACTTAATCGCTGCTTTTTTTATCTCTTCTTTTTTCACGTAATTCTCTCCTTTATGAGATTAGTTTCAATCCGACTGCAGCGCAAAGAATCATTGCAATAAATAAAATTCTTTTCCAATCCTTGGGCTCTCCGTATACAAACATCCCTAAGATTGCGGAGCCTACTGTGCCTATTCCTGTCCATACGCCATATGCTGTCCCCATTGAAATAGTCTTCATCGCATAAGTAAGTAATGCAAAGCTACACATAAACCCAATGATTAAATAAAGAAGCGCATCCCATTTTTTCATCGTTAACCGTTTAATATTAATGACACCAATTATCTCACAACATCCTGCTGCAATTAAAGCTAGCCACGCCATATCGTTTATGCCTCCTCTTTGTTTGCCCCTTCATCTGTTACCATTTTCAAGCCAATTACACCTATTAATAATACGAGAATCAAAACCATTTTCACTAGATTAATTGGTTCTTTAAATAGAATGATTTCCGCAATGACTGTTCCAGCTGTCCCCAGCCCAGTAAACACAGCGTATACTGTACCAATAGGCAAATATTTTGTTGTATATATTAATAGATAAAAACTAATAATGATGGCGAAAATCGTTCCAGTCCATTCTAAAAAAGTGGATGCATGCTTAAGCCCAGAAACCCAAGCAACCTCCACAATCCCCGCACTAAATACCATTAGCCAATACTTATTCACCTTCATATCCTCCTTTAATAAAACTACCGACCGTTCGGTAGTTATTGTGTCACATAATTAGTACTGCGTCAAGAAACAAGCCAAACAGGTGTAATTGTCTCTAAAATTGATGGGATTTTCTATGTATGATAGTATGATAAATGTTATACTTACCATAATTTGCTGTTATTGATTATTGGTTAAATTGCACTATTGCTTAACGTTTTAAAACCCATGATTTTATCCCTATTCATTTTCTTACGTCAGAAAATTTACTAGCGGAAAATAAGATAAATATATCTTTCATTCCATCCATACTACTCGATTCCCATTGAAATTAATATATATAGCAGAATTATTTACTTTCCACAAATGGAATGGTAAAACATACGTTTTCTAACAAATAATTACAAAATCTAATTACTGGAAAGGTCGTTGGCGATCGGTTTCCCTATGATACAGAGAATCACCAAGAAATTGAAGCCCATAATTAGGCGATTGTTTTATCGACTAAAATGGATACCTAATCTAATCTGTGAGGCGGAGTGGAATCACTTTGGAAGTGGGATACGCATCTTTTGTTGAAATATTTTGCTATATAAAAGAAGGCGTCACAGTGGAAGAAAAATATAGGATGCGTGAGGAGAATATGGAAGGAATCATTATTGATATATGCTGTTTGGCACCTGTGGCGATTATGGGAATGGGTGAACGATTTCATAAGATTCGTATCGAAACGAATGAAAAAGTCAGTGGTGCTTCAGGATTTTTACTTGATGGACCTCATCGTTTATATGTAAACGAAAAATACCAAGAATTTGCTGTCAAGATAAGATTTGCTTTACAGGAATTTGATATTGAGCTTTTATCAGCAGCTAGCCTTAGTGAGCTATTGCCATTTCGTGCTAAAATAGATACCATTTATCGGAATCCAAATGATTATTTAATAATGGACGCCATTTTTTATTGGGAGGATTAACAAATGAACAAAAACAAATTTTTTACAGAAGCAATCCTATTGGTAATCTTACTGTTAGGATTGTCTGCTTGCAGCAATTCATCTAACGAAACTCCATCAAGCAATAATCAAACGGAACCAGAGAATATTGAAGAAACTACAGACGAGCCTTCTACAAATGATGATGCATCTGAGAATATAGAGGAACCTAATCCTAGTGATCAAAGTGAATCAGATGATGCTAATAATAATAACGATTCGAAACAAGAGAATAATATAGAGGAAAAAAGGCAAGAAAGCTTAGCTACTATTCAGAAAGTGCTTGATGCCTTGCCAGATAAGATTGCGGGCAACAAACAAGTTTTTTTAGAAAGATTAGACAATCTCCAGAAAGAGCTTGATACATTTCCAGATAAAGAGGGTTCCGATTCAGGTGCTACAAACGCGATGAAAAATTACTATGGCATTTCTTATGAAAAGTATGACGAAGCACTGAATGCTATTTATGCAACATTGAAAAAAGATTTGTCACAAGAGACAATGCAAGACTTGCAAACTAAACAGCTTAAATGGATAGAGGAAAAAGAAGCAAAAGCGGAGGAAGAAAGACTAAAATATGATGGAGGCACCTTTGAAAATGTCGCATTATATATCTCTTTATACGAATCAACAAAAGAAAGATGTTATGTTTTAGTGAATGAGTATATGACGGATTAAAAGAAATATGGGGAGTCATCTGACTTCCCATATAATATTTTTAGTTTATTTTTTTATTATCTTTACTGTTCACAATAATGCTATACTCTTCATTAGCAATGTATCTCCGCTATTTCATCGGATTGCAAAAATCCTACATTTACCACTTCCATTTCAGCTCCGAGTTGTTTTGACTGAGGATTGGAACTTAATTCTGAAGTATTAATGATAAATGTCATGGGTTTCCTTTTATAACTTATTCTAGTCGCCATGTACTCCTTTTTGGCTATTCATCCTTCTGTGATAACCGGAATGATAGATTGACATTATCAGCCGTTCTTACTCTATTTATTAGACGGCTTATGCTGTCATTTGGCCGAAACTTTTTTTCTGTGACTCTGTTTTTATTCCAAATTTACGTGATGCCACACATCCAGCAGCTTTTCCATTAAACATTGCTATCATTATTATTCCATCAGGAGGGTTATATTTCACTTAACTATTCACTTTTTTTAAAGAGTATAGCAAAGTACCTACCAACATTCCTAACGAAATCCCTACTCCGCAACCAGCAACAGCTAGAAATACATTTCCTGCTATAATACCAAATATACTAACAATCACTCCAGGTAATAATCCAAAAATCATTCCATATAGTAAATAGCTTTCTAATCTGGGATGCTTACCATCCTTCCTATCAGTCATATTTGTCCCCCCCTATATTACTAAGAAGAGGAACACTTTTTTACAGCGAAAATTAGGTGTTTCATAGTTTTCAAAAATAAAAGAAAGAAACGATACCAGCAATAATGGTATATCCTAATGAAATGTAGAAGGAAATGGTTGGGGTAAAACTCCTTTTTTGCCTAGGGATTTTTGTTTTCACTTCTTTTGCGTCCCAATATTCGTCATTATTACCGCTTTGAAGTCTTGAATCAGCTAGATCAGACGTAAACCCACCAGAAGAATGAAAGAAAGCGATAAATATGGTTGCCCCAAGTCCAGCTAAAAAAGACCAATCAATGAAATGATTATTAAACATTGTTGCTAAACCCCAGTTAACAACTAGAATCACAGCTAAAGTAAGACAAGCCCAAATAATTTTTTTCATCCTATCCGACCTCCATCCTCCTATTTCCTCCAGTTACTCAGGAGTCCTCTTATTTTTTGTATTAATCAAAAAATAGGAGCTTCCCCCCACCATAAAGCTACCAATAATAGAAAGAGCTGTTCCAAAGATAACCCATTTCGTGGATAAATAAATGCCCGTCATAAATAGAAAAACGCCAACTGTTATCAAGAATGCAACTTTCTTCATTTTCCCCTCCCATTCAGACTAATTTAAGTTCACATGTTGCAAAGACATTTTGTTATTTTTCTCTTTATTTATTTATACTTCTATGGAACAATTTGGTTTCATTAATAATTACATTTCTTCTTGTTCCAGTATCGTTATTTCAAAACCAAAAGATTCACTCCATATTTTAATCTACTATGTAAAGAAAAATAGACCTCTAGTAACTTCCCTGTTATGAATAATTTAACATACTTTCTAATATCCATAAAATTCGAAAACAATGAATTATCAGAATCTGTTATAATGAAAGAAAAATTTTTCCAACGATGAGGTGAATCACATGTATTGGACTCCGTTATTTGAAAATGATGTACCAGTAGTATCTTTCTGCTTTTAATGAGGGAAGATGACTACACTTCTCCGTTAAGGGCTTATAGCAATCAATAAACGGAGGAAAAAACATGAAAAATACTGTATTAGGGTCTATCTATTTAACTTTAGCTGCCAGCATTTGGGGTGGTATGTATGTTGTTGTGAAAGTGGTTGTTGCAGTCATTTCCCCACTTGAACTTGTTTGGTTACGTTATCTAATCGCTATTGTAACTTTGATTATTATCGGGTTTGTAACTCGGCAAAAATGGAGAATAGATAAACGTTATTTCCTTATCATCATAGCTATTGGCATTATTGGAAATGCCATTTCTATTGTTGCACAAGAAACAGGTACCATGCTGTCCTCTGCTCAAATGGGGGCAATTATCACATCATCCACCCCTGCATTTATGGTGATTTTTGCACGATTGCTGCTTAAAGAACGTTTGACAATGAAAAAGGGTTTTTCCGTTATTCTCGCTACCATTGGCGTATTTCTTATTGTTGGAATCGGGGATCTTGATTTAACGAGCAAGCTAGGTGGGATAACACTTTTACTCGCCGCATTGACATGGGCGTTTATGTCTGTACTTATAAAGCTTTTGCCAAGTAACTATTCACAAACTGTAGTGACTACTTATTCCATCACTGTTGCTCTAATCGTGTTAACACCTTTTGTTTTGCCTCGGCTACAAGGAATCAATATTTCTGAATGGGGACATCCATCTATTTATGGAGGCTTACTGTATTTGGGAATTGTTTCAACAGCTGGAGGATTTCTACTTTGGAATCGTGGATTACAAATGCTTAATGCCTCAAGTGGAGGAATCTTTTTCTTCTTCCAGCCTGTGGTCGGGGCAGTACTTGGATGGATGATTCTTGGAGAAAATATCGGAATAACCTTTTGGATTGGCTCTAGCCTTATTCTTTTAGGCGTTTTATTTATTTTTTGGGAGAATAAATAAACGAGGCTGGGACATAAGTATTTCAACTAACAATAAACACGAACTATAATGTAATTGTATTACATGTACGTTCGTGTTTATTTTTTTTAGAAAAAGGTTTAAAAACGAAGTGAAATGTAGCGGAGGACGCTCCACTCCTGCAGGAAATAGAGAGAATCGTGCGTCTGTAGCGCAATGGAACAACTTATTTTTAAACTTAACTATATTTAAAAACATAGATAAAGTAGCTTTATTTAAGAGCTAAATTAAAGATTGTTCGTCTTTAAAGATTAGTTATTTAGTTTTGTCACAGCCTTGTTCTTTTCATCTGAATTTTTCTTCACTCTAAAAAATACCGTAATACCCTATATGCCATACCTAGTCTTTTTTACACAAAAAGATTTTCCACATTATTAAATAATTTAAATATCATTACGCGTTCCCCTGTGCGTGAACTTAAATCAGTATGAAAACTTTTTACTTCTTCTCCAGTAATGGTTACTATACATTTCTTTAGTTCTTCTACTCCTGATTCCACTAATTCGGAGCGAGTTTTCTTAATGGTTAATAGTCCTTCTTTTGTTTCACACACCGTATATTCAGCTGGTGTTAATATACCTTGTAAACTCACGATAATCATATCCCGTAATATATCTGTTTTAACAGATAAAGATCCACGACCAAGAAAGTCCTTTTCCCATTGAGTAATTGCCTTACTGATTTCGGCTTCACAAGAGCCTTTTGATATTTTCATTTTCTATGCATCCCCTATTGAACAATAAAAACTAGTTTTCAATCTGTTTTTTATTTTTAAAAAGATTGGCTTATGGTAGAAGCAAATCTCTGTAATATATATGAATATATACCATTCCGATTGATGACTCAATAACATTTAGCATGCTTTTTCATTTTTCAAGCAGTTTTATTTGCCGAAATCTCAGTGATGGCAGACTTTCCATGTTGATTATGGATGATTAAACCTCTCACTTTAACCTCTGCAGGCACTAATGGATGGTGACAAATCATATTAACACAATTTTTGATATTGTCACCAGTATTTTGTTTCCCATTTAGCCATTCATTAATTGTTTCACCGGAAAATTCAGGCATGCTATTTTGAAATAGATAATTTAATGTTTGTATTTTGGCATTAGATTGATCTTTTATAGAAATAGCACTATTTCCTTCTTCTCTTGTTCCGACAACAAAGATTTCTTCTACTTGTTCCTGATAAATAGCAATAATAATGGACCTCATAATATCCCCAAAAGGATTGGAAATAACAGGGCCAAAGCATTTGATAGTCAGCATGTTTTCTGGTTGAATATTCGTTTCTTCTTTTAAAATAGACTCCAAGCCTTCTCTAACATCCATCAGAAATAACACTTTTTTCGTCTTTTCTAAATTCATATCGTACACTCCTTTGTTATAAAAACCAACTGCTACCAGTTTTCCCAATGACCTTCTGGACTGACACTCGCTAGTCGGAGCCAACCATTTTTTACTTTTTGTTGAAATGCTGCATTATTTTTTAATAATCGCTCCACATATTCTTTAGGTGCCTGAATGACAATCAGCAGACGAAGTGGAGAATGATAAGCTTCATTGTCTGATTGCATAACAGATTGCCAAGGAAGGCCAGTTAATAAGTCACTTGCATTTCCTTGCATAACACCAATACCTGCTGTAACAGTTTGCGTTGCCTTATTGCCACTACCATAATAATGGGGAGCTACCGTTGAGGCGTAATATTCTAGATTTATCCATTGAGCGACAGTTCCTGGACCGGAAATAATCGTATCTAAAAGTTCCCCATTGCGGTCCTTCTGCCAATTGTAATTATGAAGAAATACTCTGCCTTCTAAGTCAGAACCTTCCGTTAATGTACGTTGTCCTATAATAAAAGCCGCATTGCCAGCTAACCCCCATTCCGGTCGGATCACGCTCCAATCTTCAGCTAGTTGATAGGCCTCAGACTTTGGCTTGCTCTGTTTCGATTGGAAATGAGGTAATTTAGCAAGACGCTCTGCATTTGCCTGGTGGCTTACTCTTGGCAAAATGGCTTCGATACGCTGAAACGCAGCATGTGCTGAATCGGAAAGCTCCTCTGGTATATATATCCAGTGTAATTCATCCACTGTTGTATTGTGCTCAGCCGCTACAAAGACAGTATCATCAGGAATAGCTATTCCTTCCAAAGCTAGCTCTTCCCTTACTTCAACAAGGTTACATAAAGTTGCTAAAACCCTAGCATTGAATCCACCTGATGCCCCTCCACAGGCACCACAGTCAAGTGAAGACGCATAAGGGTTATTAATACTTTGACTTCCATGTCCACATATCACAACTAATGGGCTGAAATTGTCTGTTATTCCCATCATTTTTAGAGCTTGTCGGGCATAGTTCACTTTATCGCTCTCCGAAAATCCAATCGGTATTCCTTCCTCTGTTTGATGAACATGATGAAGCACCAAGTTTGTCTTCGGTTTACGCAACCAATTTTTACGAAGATTATGAATCAAACGATCTGCACTTTTTGGCACAAAACTGCGTGCTACCATTTGAAGACTAAGCCAGGGACCACTTAATTCCGGTAAAAGTAGGTTTGCAAGTAAGTTCTGTTTCATTGTTTTAAATGTATAACTTAAGGAATGAACTGCCTGCTTACGTTGTTGAAAGGAAATTAATTCATTCTCCTCTGTACTCTCCATAATTTTATGCAAAGGCTTATTCATAATTGGCAAGGATGGATGACTGTGCGCGCTCCCCAATTCATTCGTTGCAATTGGTATTCCAAAAAAACCAGCCATGCCAATCGTTTCAAATGGTCCTTCTTTTTCCAATTGACGACGAAATGGTTCTGAGCGTACGTCAATACAAAATACAAATTGCGCTAACGTCGTATCCTTATCGCTGTTCCTAGATTGTTTGGAGATAATCTTTTGCCTTAACTGCTCAGCATGTGTTTGTTCCCAAGCTTCCAGCCAAAGTTTTCTGCATAGTTTCTCATCAAATCTTGCCGCAAATAGCAAATATTCGTGTTGTTTAGTCTTTGACAACTGTGTCCATTCCTTTAGTGACAGGCTACCCCAATGAATCAAAGCTGCTAATAGAGAATGAGTGGCCTCCCTTTTTTCCAATCGTTTATTCCTAAAAGGGAGATAGGGATGTATAAGAGCCCATTCCAAGGAAATTCGAACTGCTAAATATTCGGTGATTAGGGCATTTTCCTCACTTGACTGATTAGAACGCCAAAGCATCATTCCTGCCCAACCTGGTAACGAAAGTAAATGTACTTCTAGATAACTCTGGATTTCCGTGTCAGGGATATCTAGTGCTTTTAACGCTTTTTTCAAAGCACTATCAGCCTCTTCTGGCCATTTTTTTAAACTTTCACGCTGTGATTTAGATAGTGCTGGATCATAGCAAACGAGACGATGCCAAGAACGATAGAAACCATCCTCACGATGAGGCATTTCCCAACCTGCCTGTGAGTCATCGAGATATAATTTACACCACTTGATTACATGGTAATCGAGAATATTGATTAACCTTTCCCCATCTTGATTCTCTATTTGGGAACTGATTGGTTGCATGGAAGAATGATTGATAGAATCGGCATTCTGTTCCCTAAGTTCCTCCACTTTTTTCTTGAGTTCTACAGATGATAATAGATTAGATGGGATTGGTTCCAATTTCAGTGCTGCATGGCAAAAGCGCTCTGCGACATCTCGAGGGATATTAAACGTCTGTAAATTTGAATCAAGCCATCGCTGCAGTCCTTGCTTCACAAATGCTTCATTAATCTCCCCCTTATTTTTTGCTGAAAGAATCATAGAAGCACTTGGATAAATATCCACATCACGAGTATTCTTTAACCGATCCGCAACTTGATCAAAAGTTTGCTTTTCAAGCCCCATCCAAGGATGACGTGCTGCAAAAGTAGAAATCGGCCAAAGTGGTGCAATTACTTTACTAGCAGATTCAACAAAATTACTAATATCTCTTTTAGTATTTTCTATCTTTATATCTTTCTTATTAGATCTTTCTTTTGTTAAAACTGATGTAACACTCATCACTAATTACCTCCTTATGGCAATTGTTGTTTTAGATAACTGGGATGGCTTTCCACTGATTTTGGCTTTGCTTCGCCTAATCTTACTAACCATAGATAAAGTACTGCAAAGAAAATAGACGAACGATTACGGGCAATAAATGACCCTATTACACTTCCAACTAATAAAAGACAGGTAATTATGATGACTGCAACTGTTGGAGGCTGAGTCCCCTGGGAAACTGTAGATTGCAGGAAATCATAGAAAAAATGATGAATAGTGACATAAATAGCAGCCGTCCCTCCTACCATTAATAACCCTGCGATTCGACCAATGTTTCCCTCTCCCAAAGCTACTAGCTGTTTCCAAGAAATAGACAAGGACAACCCTAAGATTATCGCACTAATTAATTGATATCCCTCTCCTGGTGACTGGAGCCAAAAGACCAATCCAACAGCGAATCCTAAAATCCACCCCGTTATGCTCCATAAAAGGGAGGTCTGTTTATTACTTTGATTAGATATTTCGAAACGACGCACCGCTGAACCTGACTGTAAAAAAAGAGTGGCTTTAAACAAACCATGTAGAATAAGATGAATAATCGCAGCAATATAGGCACCTAACGCACATTGAATGAGCATAAAGCCCATTTGTCCAATCGTAGAGCCTACTAACTGACGTTTATAGTCCACTTGCACTAAACTGATTCCAGAACCAACCAAGACAGATATACCTGCTAGAACAAGCAAGATAATAGTAGCTATATCTCCATTAAATAGTGGAGAAAAACGAGCAAGCATAATCCCACCTGCATTTACAATTCCTGCATGCATAATTGCTGAAACAGGTGTCGGTGCAACAACAGACTCTACCAACCATCTTTGGAAAGGCCATTGAGCTGCCGGAATGATAACCGCTAGGACAATCAGTAAGTTAATCCCAGTTCTCTCCCAACTTGCAAGTTCAGCTACATTTTCGCTGGATAAAACAGACGCTAATTGCCAATAACCAGTGCCTTGATATAGCCAAAGGACCGCCAATAATAAGGACAACCAGCCAAATATAAAGTTACGGGCAGAGAGCTTAGATGCTTCATTTGCTATTTTCCACCTATTGTTTAATTTGATAAGAAAGGTTAATCCAGCAAGCGTTGCTCCCCAAAATAAAACCATCAAGCGCAGATCAGCACTTAACCAAGCAATGGAAGCAGCAGCTGTTGTGAACGTAAAGAGTGGAAAATATTTTCGATAAGAGCGATCTCCCATTAAGTAACGAATAGAAAAACGTTGCACAATTAATCCTATGGCAAGAACGAAAAAAGTCATTAACCAAGCCAAGGAATCCAAGTGTAATGGACCAAAATTCCCCCTTCCATTCGGATTCACAAGTGCTACTAAGGAAACTAGAGGCGGTAAAGACACAATCCAGCTATGTATCTTCACAAAGCTCAGTGGTACTCTTGGATGCAGAAATAATAATCCACTTAGCATAGAAACTAAAATCATAATAAAAAACAATACTAGCAATAATGGCAAACTCAGCGAAACAAACATGTTGAAATTCTCCTTTTACTAACTTACTTAGAAAACCACATTGACTTCAAAAATCCCCAACGTTCCTTTTAATAAAGGGAAACTTCCGTCAGTACGACCTTTTCCCACTGATTTTTAGTTGGATCATTCGGACATTTATAAACTGTAACAGTAGAACAACATTTTTCCCCAATAAAAAAGCCGACAATCTTTATGCTTCACCATGATAATAATCATAGGAAACAAAAAAATTGTCGGCTTCCCTTCAACTAATTACAGCGAATTTTTTGAAGAGCTACCCTTTATAGGTTTTATATGTAAATTAACTTTCATAATAAATATTCCATTATTAATTGGCTACTTATTTATAAAATCACTTTTCCTTTTTCTATTAAGTTACTTTTTCATTCAGTCAATGTAAACATTAAAAGAATGCTAAAGTCTTAATCTTGAAACAAAGAAAATTAACCTATAACTAAGTATTAAGCTAAATATAAGATATTCCAAATTCTTATATTTGTCAACAAGAAAGCCTTATTCGATTGAGTCAAGTTTTTGTGGGAGTTTTTTTTAGCTCCCTT
>NZ_JVDT01000192.1 GCF_001076885.1 Bacillus sp. 522_BSPC | reverse complement strand
TGTTACAGCCCTTATGGCACGCACTTTCCTTTGATTTTGCGTAACCAAATGTTTGCGGATTTCCATAAAGCTGCTTTTAAATAGCGGCTAATTTGTAGATAACTTCGATCGCTATTCGTGTTCAACTGGGCCAATACGTTCAAACAGTATACAATCATTGCTATATACACTTGATTGTGTACAGCCTGTTCACTATGACCATAGAACTTTTTGATATTCAAATGTTGTTTCATCCATTTGAAAAAGAGTTCAATCGCCCAACGTGATTTATAGATTTCGGCGATTTCATCTGCACTTAAATCAAATCGATTCGTTAGTAAGGTTAGCTCTTTGCCTTTTGTATCAAGTAATTTCAGTCGACGAAACACGTTTTCTGAACGGTTTTGAGTTGTACCAATCACCACCATATCATCCGATAAAACCGTGGAATGTGTAGGCAGTGTAAATGATTCAAGTACTCGTACTACGGCATTTTTGCGAAGTCTTGTGACAAAGAAATAGCCATCATCCGTCATGCGATCAAAACGTTCATAGTCTAAATAACCACGGTCGAATACGTACATGCATTCTTTGTCGTCTATGAATAGTTCTAGCTGACCTCGATCGTGTTCGATGGCATTCGTAAGCACTCCTTTATCTGGATAAGAGAAACCCTTTTCCATAAAAACAAGGCGTAAGTGAAGCTTTACCCCCGATTTTGTCTTTCGAAACTCTGCCCACGTATGATTGGTTAAATTAAGTGGGAGTGTACTCGAATCAATGATTTTCAGTGGTGTCGAAATCTTTCTTCGTTTTTCAAAATCTGTTTTCTTGTGGATTTGGGCGACCAAATCTAAAAAAATCGTTTGAAAGAACTCTGTTGGAATGGTATTGATTCGTCTTCCTAATTGGGAGAAGCTAATCGAGTTCACCCCTGTAGCACATTGCAAATCGTCTGAAAATACAGCGTCACTCAAAGCCCGTAAACTCTCGGTCTCATGGAGCTGCGCATACAAAAGAAGTTTCAAAAAGGGAACCATATAAAGCTTCTTTGTATAGTAATTTAATTGATGTGTTTTCACCTGTTCTTCTAATAATGTCTGATTAAGCGGTGAAAACCATTGTTCAAATGATGTTTTTCGTGTAAACTTATCCATGTGTATGTCCTTTATTGTGGATTTGGATAGGTTACTACCACCAAACCATTATAAAGGATTTTTTTATGGAAAAATTAAGTTGCAGAAAATTCAGTTTTAAAATTTGTGTTGAATTATTTTAGTGCGACACTAGTGTATGAATATATATAAATATAATTTTAGCAATATTCCATTAGCCCTCCATCACTTCCCTTATTAATATTCCTCCATAAATCAAAAGTTCGTTTTTTACTATCCAATTCTTACAATATACGACAAATTAATATTTTTTTCGTCAAAATCCGCACATTCTATTGAAATAACAAAAAATAATATGTATAATAACCAATATCAATAGTTTGGCAGGTGATTTATCATCGATGCAAATGAAATGAAGAAATTTTTATCTCATGTGTATAACAAGATTTCTAAGGAGTTATTTGGTGCTGGTACAACATTATTAAAGGTAACAATCGAACAAAATGTTATCACCCTTCACGCAAAGCATCCTCGTGCATCACGCTCTGCTGCTCTGGAAGGAGAAGTACCCAGCCTTAAACAAGAAGTTGACTTTCATCTGTCCTTACTTTTTAAGAAAAAGCTTAAAGAACAACTAGAAGAAACAACAAATTGGAATATCGAAGCGATTCTTAGGGATTATGATTCTTTCACACAGCTTGCTTTTACAAACATTGTATTATCTAAAAATTAAACTTGGATTTCTTCTTGGATTTATCTAAGCAGAACGCCGACATATACAAAAGATAAGTTTAATCTTTGTTTACAAAGAAAAGACAATCTTAAGTAGAAGGATAATTCTATTTAAGCTTGTCTTTTTTTATTAGGCTGTTTTCTAAAAGATTGTTGTTTTATCAATGGGAAAAAAGAATTAGTTGGAAACAATTAGCAGTCGGAATACACGTAGACTCCTGTGGGATTAGCGAGACAGTCTGAGACCCTGCAGGAGCGTAGCGACGAAGCGGCTCAGCGCGAGCCCCACGGAAAGCGAAGTGCATTCCGGCTGCGGGCCCAATCTTTAGAAAATAGCCTTTTATTATTATCAACGCTAGCAAAAAAGATAGTCTTTTAACCATTAACAAACAAAATCATTTGGAGGGTTCAAAAATGAAAATGAAAAAATTAGTTAGTGCAGTTACAGCTTCATCCTTCTTACTATTAGCCGCTTGTAGTTCAGATGACACAGCAAACAGCAGCAAAGAAACAAAAGAAAAATTAGTTATCTCCACTTGGGGATTTAACGAAGATTTCTTCCGCAACGAAATATATGCACCATTCGAAGAAGAAAATAATGTAGAAATCGTTTTAGATACTGGCAATAATGCAGATCGATTAAATAAAGTAAGACAAGGAAATTCAGATGTAGATGTCATTTTCCTATCTGACTATTATGCACAACAAGGAATTGAAGATGATTTATTTGAAACAATTGATCGCAGCAAGCTTTCTAATCTAGATAATATTTACGAAGCAGCAAAAGCTCCACTAGGCGAAGATTATGGCCCAGCCTATACCATTGCTCAGTTTGGAATTGCTTATAATCCTGATGAAGTAGCAAAGCCAATTACTTCTTGGAAAGACCTATGGAGTGAGGATTTAAAAGGAAAAATAACCATTCCTAGCATTACATCCACAACAGGACCAATGATTGTAGATGCTGCATCCCTAGTTAGCGGCGAACAAGCTTTTAACGAAGATAAGGCTTTTGAACAATTAAAGGCATTAATGCCAAGCATCGTGAAAGAATATGGACAAACTTCTGAATATGTAAATATGTTTGCTCAAGGTGAAATAGCTGCAGGACCAATCATGGAAATGTATTTTGCTGATTTACAGGAAGCAGTGCCTAATGCTGAATTTGTTACACCAGCTGAAGGCGGGTATGCTGTTATGAACACAATGAACGTAGTAAAAGATACCGATCAAAAAGAACTTTCCGAAAAATTCATCAACTATATTTTAGGAAAAGAAGCACAAGAAAAATCTGCAAAGAACAAAGTCGATTCACCTGTTAATACACAAGTTGAATTAACCGAAGAAGAAGCAGAAGGTTTAACATATGGAGAAGATGTTATCGCAAGCTTACACACATTAGATATGAAATTTATCAACGACAATTTAAAAGATTGGATCGATCGCTGGAATCGTGAGCTAGTTCAATAATAGAAAAGAGGGTCATCATGAAAGAGAAGCTAATATTGGATGTAGACACTGGCATTGATGATGCAATTGGTATTCTACTAGCAGTAAAGAGCAACGCATTTGATATTTTAGGGATTACAACCGTTAACGGCAATGTCTCTCTAGACCAAGCAACAACAAACACATGCAAAATACTAGATTTATTAAAAGCAGATCATATTCCTGTTATCAAAGGTGCCGCCACTCCTCTACTTCGGGAGCCCTTCTTCGAACACCGCATCCATGGAGAAGATGGTTTAGGCGGAGCACTAAAGGAGGCAGCTGTCACTCATCCTGTGAGTGATGGCTTCGCTCCAGATTTTTTGATTAATTCAATTCTTAGCTTTTCCGGCGAGGTGACATTAGTGTTCACTGGACCATTAACAAATTTAGCATTAGCTGTTAAAAAATGTCCGCAAATTACGAAACACGTAAAAGAGGTTATTTTCATGGGTGGTGTAGTAAAAGGACCAGGCAATGTTACCCCAACAGCTGAATTTAACAGTTATGTGGATCCAGAAGCTGCCAAAATCGTTTTACATGCAGGCTTTCCTTCTATCACGCAAGTTGGTTTAGATGTAACAAGAAAAGCATTATTGACGAAAGAACATCTCGAATTCATTAAAGATGACACATTAAGAGAATATATTAGTCAAAGCACAAACGATTATCAACAGAAGTATTTTGGCCGTTATGGTATTCATGCTTGTGCTATGCATGATCCACTAGCTGTTGGAATTGCGATAAATAAAAAAATCGTGGAAACGGAAAAGTATTTCGTCGATATAGAAACCAAAAGCGAATTATGTGATGGTCAGCTTATTTGTGACTTTCAAAATCGCCTTAATAAAAAAGCAAATTTACTAGTTTCCTTAAAAGTGGATGATCATGCCTTCTTCCAGATGTTTATAGACATTTTAAATGGTCACTTTGAGGAAAGGGAGTGACGTCTTGAAGAAACGATATTTATACTTACTCTTACTACCGGGTGTATTATTTTTAACAATATTTTTAGTGATTCCTATTCTTTCGATGATTGGTACAACCTTTCACGACGAAGGAACCTTTAGTTTACAAGGATATATCGATTTCTTTAAAGATAAATATTTTATCGATATCCTTCTTACTACTTTGCGAGTAAGTCTACTAACTACCTTTATCTGTATATTAATTGGCTTTCCAGTTTCCTATTATATCGCTAAGCTTCCTAGCAAAAGAAAAGCCATACTCTTGTTGTTTACCATTTTTCCATTGCTGACAAGCCCTGTCGTCCGCTCCTTTAGCTGGATGATTATCATTGGAAAAAATGGTGTGTTAAATAAAACGTTATTGAGCCTAGGGCTTATCCAGGAGCCTTTAAACATTTTATATACACCAAATGCCATTATTATCGGATTAATTCACCTTTTTCTTCCATTAATTATCGTAACACTTGTTGGTGTAATGGAGAATATCGACGGTGATTTATTACGCGCATCGGAAAGTCTAGGCGCTTCAAAGATTGCGACCTTTATGAAAATTATTGTGCCATTATGTGTTCCAGGTCTTGTTATTGGGAGTATTTTAGTATTTGTTGGCAGCTTTACCGCATATACAACACCAGCCTTACTAGGTGGTAAGCAACGAGTGATTTCCACTTTTCTTTACCAAAATGCCATTACACTAAATGATTGGAAACTTGCCTCTATTGTGGCAACGATAATGATTGTTGTTACCTTTATCATTATCTCTATCATGAATGGTGTTGCAAAAAAACTAAATCCAAAGGGGTAAACGTGTATGCAAGAGAAACATAGAGGATTGGCCCTCTTTACAATCCTCGTCTTTATTTTTTTACTTGGGCCACTTGTAATAATATCGATTACCTCTTTTGAGAGTGGAAGCATTCTGAAATTCCCTCCAGAAGAGTATTCCTTTAGATGGTATGAAAATATTTTTAAGGTAGAGATGTTTTTAAGCACTTTTAAGACATCTATTATCGTATCTATAGCAGGAAACATTCTAGCATTATTGCTTGGCGTCCCAGCAGCTTATGCGCTTAGTCGTTTCCACTTTGCTGGCAAGGGCATTATCAATGCTATCTTTGTATCTCCAATTCTTATTCCAGGAATTGTTCTAGGTTTTTCCTTTTTACGCTATATTGTTGTGACCTACAACCTTCCTATTTATTTATCCCTATTTATCGGGCATACGGTCATCATGCTACCATTTATTATTCGCGTTATTTCTTCTAGTCTGGCAAACTTTGATTTTTCTATAGAAGAAGCAGCACTCAGCCTTGGCGCGACTAGAATTGGGACATTCTTTAGCGTAGTATTGCCAAATATTAAATCAGGCATTATTGCAGCAGTCATGATTGCCTTTTTAGAGTCCTTCAATAATGTGGATATTTCTGTTTATATGACTGGACCTGGTGTAAGTACGTTTCCAATTCAAATGCTGCTATATGTAGAAAATTACTTTGATCCTACTGTTGCAGCAATCTCTGTTCTATTAATGTTCCTTACTGCCATCTTTATGTTTGCAGTCGAAAGATTAATGGGCCTGTCTTATTTCACGAAAAGATAATGGAGGATAAAAATGGCATTATTTACTTTAGAAAATGTATCTGTCGCTTATGAGAAGAAAAATATATTAGAAGATTTTAATTTAAGTATCGAAAAAGGGCAGCTTGTTTCCTTATTAGGTCCCAGTGGCTGTGGAAAAACAACAACCCTTCGCTTGATTGCTGGGTTTTTAGAAGCAAGTAATGGAAAATTTATTTTCCAAGATAAAGATTATACGAAGGTTCCTGTGAACAAACGGAACTTTGGCTTTGTTTTTCAAAACTATGCCCTATTCCCCCATCTTTCCATCTTTGACAACATTGCGTACGGCTTGCGCTTACGTAAAATTAGCAAAAAGGAAATCGAGAAACGTGTTCTTAATATGCTGGAAATCGTTAATCTAAGAGGATTCGAACAACGGTTTCCTGGAGAGCTATCTGGCGGACAAAGACAACGCGTGGCAATTGCGAGAGCTTTAGTTATCGAACCCGACATTCTATTATTTGATGAGCCATTAAGTAATCTAGATGCAAATCTAAGAGTCAATATGAGAGTCGAAATACGCAGAATTCAGCAAGAACTAGGAATTACGACTGTTTACGTATCCCATGATCAAGAGGAATGCTTCTCTATTTCCGATCAAGTTGCGATTATGAATAAAGGGATTATTGAACAATTAAGCGACCCTGCGACCATTTATAAATATCCAGAAACGAAATTCGTCGCTGACTTTATTGGCTTTAAAAACTTTATTTCTTTTGATAAGCGAATAGATCACAAAGATTATATCGAACTTGAAAAAGCTGGATTGGTATTTACGATAGACCGTCATGAACATATGGAAAATCTAAATAAAATGATTGGTGCAATCCGTCCCGATGATTTCATCATGGAGCAAAGCACAACAGCTATTCCTACAAATGGGATGACTGGAACAATCAAAATCACAACATTCCTCGGTAGAAGCTATCAATATGTTGTGCAAACCGCTCTAGGTGATTTTACAATCAATAAAGAAATGGTCCAGCCATTTAAAAATGGACAAGAAGTAACGGTGATTATTCCAAAGAATCAAATGGTCCTTGTGGAATAGAGGAGGGTTTTTCATGCAAGTAGATACACTTGTATTAAATGGAACGGTGTATAACAGTTATTTTAAACAATTTAGAAAAGAAAATATTGCCATCAAAGATGGAAAGTTCTTTTATATCGGAAAAAAAGGCAAAGACTATTTCCAAGCAAACGAGATTGTTGATGCGAATGGAAAATTTATTGCACCAGGCTTAATTGATATTCACTTGCATATCGAAAGTACAATGGTAAGCCCTGCGACTTTTTCCTATGCTTTAATTAAAAATGGGGTAACAACGATTGTTCCAGAACCACATGAAATGGCCAATGTGTTTGGCATTGATGGTGTAAAAGAAATGATAAAGGCAAGCAAAACGGAAAAAGTCGATATGTTTTATGGTATCCCTAGCTCCGTTCCTGCAACTTCCATGGAAACAACGGGAGGCGCAATTGAAATAGAGGATATTGAAAAATTACTGCAGACAGAATCAATTAAATGCTTAGGAGAAATCATGAATTACTATGATGTTCTCACAAAGCCTGATTGCAAAACCAATCAAATCCTCGCTTATGTTCGCAAGCACTATCCAGAACTAATTATCGAAGGACATGTACCAAAGCTATTGGATGATGAGTTACAAGGAATCGCATTTGCCGGAGTAGGCTCTGATCACACGCACCAAACAGTCGAAGGAATGAAAGAGAGAATCGCAATCGGCATGTTTTTAGAAATCCAAGAGAAATCAATGACTCCAGAGGTAATCGATTATCTCATTGCAAATCCAGTAAAAGAGCATTTTTGTTTTGTGACAGATGATGTGATGGCAGATTCACTTCAAAGAAGAGGTCATTTAAATGTATTGCTAAAGAAGGCTATTTCAATGGGAATGTCTTATGAAGATGCGATTTATGCATGTACTTATACTCCTGCCAAGCGAATGAGAATGTACGACAGAGGTGTCATCTCACCAGGTAAAATAGCTGATTTTGTGATAGTTAGCAATTTGGATGAATTTTCTATTGATGCTGTTTATAAAAACGGCGAGAAGGTCTTTGATCAAAAACTACCATATGTACAGGATGCAGTTTCTAAACAATTCCCTGCATCCTTCTATGAAAGTGTGAAGCTATCTCCATTAAATGCAGAAAACTTCGAGATTCAAATGGATACAGACAAAAAGAATGTGACCGTTCGCACCATTCATGTACAAAATGGCTCCACTTTTACAGAAGAAAAACAAGACACACTGCCTGTCCATGCTGGTAGATTACAATGGGCAGATAGCGTTTATAGTTTAGTAAAAACCTTTGAGCGCTATGGGAAAAATGGAAATGAAGCATCTGCATTAATCGGTGGAGACATCCTAAAACGAGGTGCTGTCGCGACTACCTACTCCCATGACAATCATAACCTATTAGTTGTAGGGAAAAATAAAAAGGACATGCAGATTGCTGCAAATGAAGTCATTAAAAACCAAGGTGGTATCTGCTGTGTGCATAATGGAGAGATCCTTTCGATGGTCCCATTACCAGTCGGCGGCATCCTCTCTGAAGAACCATTAGAAGTGATTGCAGGGCAAGTTGAAGAATTAACACTCTCTTTAAAATCGCTAGGCTACGAGCATTACAATGTAATCATGTCCCTCAGCACCCTTTCCCTTCCAGTAAGCCCAGCCTTAAAGATTACAGATTATGGGTTAATTGCAGTAAATGAAGGAAAAGTTGTTTCATTTGAGGTTTAAGGGAATTGGAGTTATTGTGACAAAGGATAACTTCTGTTGTACTTTTGTGATTTTACCCCATATCAATTTTCAAGAGAGTTCTCATGACTTTGAGAACTCTTTTTTGCGGTCTTTTTTCTGTAGAGATTTAGATGATTCTATATTAATTCAGCTATCCTTCTCTTCTTACATTCATGAATAATTACTCTTTCGTACTAAGACAAACTTCAGATTACATATATTGTTAGAAAATACATGGAGGGATGCGAATGCAAGTTGATGGGATTCTTCTGGACAACGTGCAATTTACTTCAATACAACCTATTTATTTAGAAGAAATTTCAAAAAGTAAATTAAATAAGCTAGTACGCATTCTTAATGCTGGTGATTCCTTAACTAGTTATATGATTCTCGAAAAAGATCCAGTAGAAAATTTTTATTGGCTAGTAGGAGGATATCCAGAATATCTAGCATACAAATCTCTAATGAATAACAAAAAAACTTCTAGCTACATCCCTTGTATTATTCGCAATTATACTGATACAACCGAACAAAGAATAACATTACTCAAAAGAATGTTCCATCACCAGGTCACCAAATGGATGGATAAACATCAATTAATCGCAGAATTAATAGATCAAAATAAATCTACTAAAACAATTGCCAACAAACTAGGAATTAGTGAATCTCTTGTAAAATCATATTTCATACATCCTGATATTCCAAAGGATATTATTCAGCTAGCAAAAAAGAATCATGGAAGCTTTATTAATCTAGAAAAAATTCGGAGACTTCCTCTTAGCTCCTGTATTCAATACAATTTATTTAAACAAGCTGTATTAAAAACTCGCCATCCAAACCGACTAACTACGGATAAACTTGAAAAAATAAAATGGTTAATTCAACTTGATGACTTTTTTGAGCTAGCAATAGATGCCCAGTGGAAACTTATTCAAAAGGCAATGAAGTATAAAGATCTTCTAAAGCATTACTGGAGAAACGATATTGAAAGAATTCTAGATAAGAATAGAGAGAACCTTTCATCAAATCTAGCACTCTACAATGCTACAATTTTTATTAACGATTCAACTGTATCTAATTTCGTATCTTAAAATGTATGGGTTAGGAAATAAGATTCAAAATGAATATAAACCCGAGAACAATTATACGGAGATGTTAATAAAAATCCCTATAATTGTTTGCGTTTATAAATTATTAAGAAAAGACGATTTTAGGATATCACCTGCAAACAGAATGCACTTCACTTTCCATAGGGCTTCCCTTATGCCTCCCACTTGAAATTATTGGAATATCAACTTTCAAGCCGTTTTATGACTCCTTATTGCGACTATGGAGGTCACTGAAAAAGTATAGATTTTCCAAATTAAATAAGGAT
>NZ_JVDT01000191.1 GCF_001076885.1 Bacillus sp. 522_BSPC | reverse complement strand
AAGAGAGCTATGTGAAAGAAAAGGTGTCATTATACATGAAGCAAATGCCTGTCCGGATCATATCCATATGTTGGTTAGTATTCCACCAAAATTAAGTGTATCGCAGTTCATGGGTTACCTAAAAGGAAAAAGTAGCCTGATGATATTTGATCGACATGCGAATTTGAAATATCGCTATGGGAATCGGAAATTTTGGTGTCGTGGTTTCTACGTTGATACCGTGGGGAGAAATAAGAAACAAATACAAGAATATATAAGAAATCAGCTGAAAGAAGATTATATGGCTGATCAGCTAACGTTGTTCGAAGAATTCGATCCGTTCACGGGTGAGAAAAATCGGAAGTAAATAAAGAAATTCTTTAGAATTGGTGAGTGAATGTGGTGCAGAAGGGAAACCTTTTCAGTGGGCCTTTAAGGCCGAGGCCGGTAAGAGAGGCTTTTAGCCGCAGAGCAAACCACCAGTTCACACTGGTGGTTTTGATTTCCTTTTTAGTAGGTACCTAATTTTCTTTGGTTTTTTCTTTCTTGCTTTTTCTTTCCTTCTTTTACTAGGGCGACGTTACCAAATGCTGGTGCTTTTTTCTCGCTTGGAATGGGAATTTTTTGTCTTCCTTTCGATTTTCTCTTCTTTTTTGGTCGTAACCCCTTCTTAAAAGAGCTAATAGATTGATAAAGATAGGTTTGTAAAAGCCGAAAGAATTCCCATGGTGTCTTTTTAGAATTGGTTTGTAATTTAACTATAAGGGACAGTCCATAGGCGATTAGAGCTAAAAACATTTGATTCCAAATACCTTGGGGTTTCGTACTCCAGATCTTTGTCAATTTTAAATGCTGTTTGATCCATTTGAAGAATAATTCGATGATCCAGCGATTACGGTAAATTTCCATTACTTGTTGGTCGGTTAGATCGAATCTAGTTGTTACTATCCGATAGCTTCGCTCTTCTTCGTCTACAAACTCAACGTATCTGATAGGTATTTTAGATATGCCGTATAATACTTTGGCATCTCTCATGACCGAAGGGTGTGTAGGTTCATATTCTTCCAATGTATATAATCGAAGAGCCTTCGTTATCCGAACCACAAATGAAATCTCCTTCTCTTGCCAATCCATGAGGTTCTTCTTAGAAGGGTAACCGCGGTCCATTACGTAAGTAGAATCTGCTTCTTCAACTAAAATATCTGAGCTTTCAAAATCACTCACTGTTCCTGTTGAAGGCACCATTTTGTCTGGATAGGCGATATCTGGTGAAGCAACGACCAATCGAGTATGCATTTTAACCGCATGATGGCCTTTTGAAATAAAAGCCCAATCACACAATTGTTCTGGTAATCTAATCTCAGTGGAATCAATAATTTTTAAGCGTCCTATTCCATTTGGCAATCCTTTTTTTTCCTGCGTTAGACATTTAATCTTCTGAACAACTTTTACAAAAAGCTTTTGAACCCATTCTGTTGGTAAATCATTGATACGGCGGCTTAACGTAGAACCGCTTATATCAGTAATTCCAATCTCCTTACATAGTTTTGGATAAGCATCTAACTTTTCTGTCATATGAGTATAGGAGCTCCATTGATCTAGTTGAGCAGCGACAAATATCTTGAGTAAAGATTTCGTAGAAAGCTTATACTTCCCATAATCAATTAAAGGACAGTCAAAGTCCTCTGTAGGAAGCAGAGGTATGAGTAAAATGTTTGTGGGAGAATAAATATCCTTTTTGT
>NZ_JVDT01000190.1 GCF_001076885.1 Bacillus sp. 522_BSPC | reverse complement strand
GGCTCTATAATATTTGTTGGGGTTGTCCTACAATTTGTATGCAAAAAAATACACGCATACATCCAATTCTTTTATACTTGAATTGTCGAGAAACAAGTAAAGAAATGGAGATGCGTGTATATGAATTTTAACATTTCTATTCCAGGATTAAAAGATGTGCTGGTAAAAAACGTAGAAGAAGTAGGAGAATATATTCATGTTTATGTAGAGATGGAGCGTAAACCGCACTGTTGTCCAAAGTGTGGCAGTCAAACCAATCGAATTCATGATTATCGCATTCAAAAAATCAAACATTTGAAGTGGTTTGAACGAAAAACGCTGTTGTTCTATAAAAGAAGAAGATATGTTTGTGCTTGCGGAAAGCGATTCTCTGAAATGAACACGTTTGTAGAGTGTTATCAGCGTAGTACGATCGAATGGAACCAGGCAATTGCAATCAAAGCAATAAAAGGAAAAACATATAAAGAGACGGCAGAAGTTTATGGAACATCCCCAACAACAGTTGTTCGTCGTTTCGATCAAATAGCCAAAGAAGCAATTCATCCGGTCACAGAGCTGCCAAAAGTGATAGCTATTGATGAGTACAAAGGCGATACCAAGGAAGGGAAATATCAATTAATTATAGCTAATGGAATCACAAGAGAACCAATTGACATTCTTCCAAATCGGTATAAAAAAACGATTAAACGGTACCTTCAAAAACATGGAGCGCAAGTACAAATCGTAATCATGGATATGAGTCCATCCTTTAAAGCAGCTGTACAAGAAGCTCTGGGTAAACCAGTTATTGTAGCGGACAGGTTTCATTTTTGTCGATATATTTATTGGGCATTAGATAAGGTTAGGCGACGTGTCCAACAAAACTTTCATGCGTATGATCGTAAGAAGTGTAAGAGAATGAAACATGTCTTTCATAAAGCAAAAGATAAGTTAAATAATGAAGAACGTTGGCTTCTAGAGAGATATCTATCTATGTCGGAAGAATTAAAGCAGGCCTATGAACTGAAAGAAGCCTTTCGAGCATGGTTTACAAGGGCTAAAGAAATTGGAAGCACACAAATTAAGAAGGTCAAATATGAACTCGAACAACTTTTAATAAGATTTAAAACCGAAGGTATTTTAGAGATGTCTGATGTAATAAAGACATTCAAGAATTGGCAGACGGAGATACTCAACAGCTTTGTGTACAATTACTCAAATGGTTTTCTTGAGGGGATTAACAATTCCACCAAAGTAATCAAACGAAACGCATTTGGATTTAGAAGTTTTGAGCGCTTTCGTGCCAAGATATTATTAACACATCAATTTAAGGGAATTGGAATACATGTTGGATAAAAACTAGAGAATGAACATTTGTATGTTTGGAGGGTCTAAGACCTTCCAAACATACAAATGCCACCAAGCTTAAGCGCGGTAGCCTAGTATTTTACCCCAACAATTGACTTAGAACCTTTATAAGCAACCGTTGCTTTACACTTTGTCTCTTTCCTGTTGTGTGTTATGATATGTCCAGTATTGGAAAAGACCGTTTATTTATGGCTTTAGGAAAGTGAGTTCTTTGTATGGTGCTTTTCTAGAAAAGCACTTTCTCAGGGCTATAGAATTTAGATGATATAGTAAGCAGAGCTATATGAAATGGGATTTTACCGAATGAAATTAATAAAAAAGTGGTGACCATAATGATTTTTGTCTTTGATATTGGAAATACAAATATAGTATTAGGTGTATATGATAAGGAAGAATTAAAGCATCATTGGAGAATTGAAACGAATCGTTATAAAACGGAAGATGAATATGGTATGATTATTAAATCTTTATTCGACCATGTTGGTTTAACCTTTTCCGATATTACTGGGATCGTTATTTCATCTGTTGTTCCTCCTATCATGTTTTCTTTGGAAAGAATGTGCCAAAAGTATTTTCAGTTGAAACCGTTAGTGGTTGGTCCAGGAACGAAAACAGGTTTAAACATAAAGTATGATAATCCTAAGGAAGTAGGAGCGGACCGCATTGTCAACGCAGTCGCGGCGATACATGAATATGGAAGTCCGTTGATTGTGGTAGATTTCGGTACAGCTACAACTTTCTGCTATATAAATGAGCAAAAGCAATATATGGGTGGAGCGATAGCACCAGGAATTAATATTGCTACAGAGGCTCTGTATTCTAAAGCGGCTAAACTGCCGAGGATTGAAATCGCACGTCCTGAGGGGGTTATTGGTAAAAATACCGTTTCTGCCATGCAATCAGGGATTCTTTTCGGCTATGTAGGGCAGGTTGAAGGGATTGTTAAGAGAATGAAAGAAGAAAGTGCAGTTCAGCCTAAAGTCATTGCTACAGGAGGATTAGCAAATCTTATAGCAAAAGAATCAAACATTATTGATGAAATTGATCCGTTTCTTACATTAAAGGGATTACAGCTTATTTATAAAAAAAATAAGGATACACTAAAATAAACAGAGAAGTTCATACTTGAGCTATTTAACGGAATAATGAATCCGTTGATTAATTGCTAGAAGACAAAGGAGTAAATTATGAGTGATTATTTAGTAAAAGCGTTAGCGTTTGATGGGGAAGTTCGTGCGTATGCAGTAAGAAGTACAGAAACAGTAGGAGAAGGTCAAAGAAGACACCATACTTGGCCAACTGCTTCCGCTGCTTTAGGTAGATCTTTAACAGCAACAGCGATGCTAGGAGCTATGCTTAAAGGAGATCAAAAATTAACGGTAAAAATCAATGGTGGTGGACCAATTGGTCTTATTCTGGTAGATGGTAATGCAAAAGGAGAGGTGCGTGGATATGTTAGCAACCCTCAAGTGCATTTTGACTTAAATGAGCATGGAAAATTAGATGTAAGAAGAGCTGTTGGAACAGAAGGGACATTGTCAGTTGTAAAAGATATCGGGATGCGTGATTACTTTACAGGGCAAGTTCCAATCGTTTCTGGAGAGCTTGGAGAAGATTTTACTTATTATCTATTTAATTCTGAACAGGTACCATCTTCTGTTGGAGTAGGAGTATTAGTGAATCCAGATAATAGTATCTTGGCTGCTGGAGGTTTTATTATTCAATTAATGCCTGGTGCGCAAGATGAAACGATTACGAAGATTGAAAAACGATTGAGTGAAATTCCGCCAATATCTAAATTAATTGAAAAAGGCTTAACTCCAGAGGAACTTCTTGAAGAAATTTGTGGGCAGGACAATGTAAAAGTAATCGAAAAAATGCCCATTTCGTTTACATGTACATGCTCAAAAGAGAGATTTTCTCATGCAATAATCAGTTTAGGCCAAGCGGAAATTGAAGATATAATTAAAACAGATGGTCAAGCAGAAGTAGAATGTCATTTCTGTAATGAGAAATATATATTCGCTAAAGAAGAATTAGAAAAAATGCTAGAAGAAGCAAAGTAAGAAACTAAGATTAGGCAGTCTCAAAGAATGGTTTGCTAAAAATCATATCTGGAGGCTGTTTTTTTATGTTTATAAAGGTAGTATGGTGAACGGTGTCGTTTTATAAATAGTAAAGTAGGATAAAAACATATATTGCTGGAGGAGAGAGCGACAAAGATGCCTTTAATAGATGAGGTATTGCGAAAATTTCTACAATAACGTTGCGTATGTTTGAATGATTAATTTTCGGAAAATACAAACATATTGATTGACAAATGATGGTGTTATTTGATAAATTAATATTATAAAACCAATTAAAATACTCGGAATAATAAGGGGAGATAGAAAATGTCAAAAATCGCAAATTCTGTAGTCGATCTTATCGGTGGAACACCTATTGTTAAATTAAACCGTTTAGTAGAAGATGAGTCCAGTGCAGACGTTTATTTAAAATTAGAATACATGAACCCAGGCAGCAGTGTAAAAGACCGTATTGCGCTTGCAATGATTGAAGCAGCTGAAAAAAGTGGGGACTTAAAGGCTGGCAGCACAATTATTGAGCCTACTAGCGGAAATACAGGAATTGGTCTTGCTATGGTCGCTGCAGCAAAAGGTTATCGTGCGATTTTAGTTATGCCAGAAACAATGAGTATGGAACGCCGGAGATTATTGAAAGCTTACGGAGCTGAATTAGTATTAACACCGGGACCAGAAGGTATGGGTGGAGCTATTCGTAAAGCAGAGGAATTAGCAAAAGAAAACGGCTATTTTATCCCGCAACAATTTAAAAATATTTCTAATCCTGAAGTACATAGATTAACAACAGGACCAGAAATAATTGATGCTTTCGGTGACGAAGGTTTAGATGCGTTTATTGCTGGTATTGGTACAGGCGGAACAATCACTGGTGCTGGGGAAGTATTAAAGGAAAAATATAAAGATATCAAAATTTATGCAGTAGAGCCTGCTGATTCTCCCGTTTTATCAGGCGGTAAGCCAGGTCCTCATAAAATTCAAGGTATCGGTGCTGGGTTTGTTCCAGATATTCTAAATAGTGAAGTGTATGAAGGGATTATTCAAGTTTCGACAGAACAAGCATTTGAGTATGCTCGTCGTGCAGGGAAGGAAGAAGGCGTGTTAGGTGGTATTTCTTCTGGTGCGGCTATTTATGCCGCTTTACAAGTAGCGAAAGAGTTAGGAAAAGGGAAAAAAGTATTAGCAATTATCCCAAGTAACGGAGAACGCTACCTAAGCACACCTCTTTATCAGTTTGATGAAGAATAAGCATAAAAGTTAAAAAGTAAAATGCCTCCCTTCAAGGGGGCTTTTTTGCTTTTTTATATAAAAAGTAGTATTAAAAAATTGCGTAAATAGATACGTGATTTTTTTGTATTTTACTTTATGTATCCTGTATGATGAGAACAGATAAATGTTGAAGGAGAGAAACCTGATTGAAGAATTACAAGATATATAGTAAGACGATTTCTCTGACATATGAGCAGTTCTTTAAGCAATTTTTATCCCTTGCGGAAGGTGAATCACATTATGTTTTATTAGAAAGCGGTCGCGGTGGAAGGTATAGCATTGGTGCTTTTTCACCAGTTGTAAAAATGATCGGTAGATATCATCGTTTAGAAGTGATAGATGAGCAGGGAACTAGATTCATCAAAGGGAATCCACTTCATGCAATAAAAGAAGTAATGAATCAATATGTTGTTGAGTCTAAATCGGAGCTACCTGATTTTCAAGGGGGTGCGCTTGGGTTTATTAGTTACGATTATATTCGGTATATCGAAAAAATTCCTAACCAGACAAAGGATGACTTAAATATTCCTGATGTATTCTTTTTATTATTTGAAGAGTGGTTTACTTATGATCATGAAGAAAATAAGCTATGGATTTCTGGTTTATATGTAGAAGATCAGCTAGCTTTCATTCAGGATAAAATAAAAACCTATGCAAAGGGATGGGCAGAAGAGAATAAAACCGAATATCCGCATGGGAATATTGGGAAATCTGAGGGTCTGAAGGTATCGATTGAAGATAATGAATTCCAACAATCCGTTCGCAAGATTCAGCAATATATTTCCGCGGGAGACGCATTCCAAGTTAACTTATCCGTTCGGCAAGCCAAGCCTTTGCATGTATCTGCGCTCGAGGTCTACAGACAACTGAGGGTTTTGAATCCTTCTCCATACATGGGCTATTTCCATACACCAGAGTTTCAGTTAGTAAGTGGTTCACCAGAGCTTCTAGTTAAAAAGAAGGGACAGGAAGTGAGTACACGACCGATAGCTGGAACGCGATCACGGGGGGAAAACGATGCTGAGGATATAGCTCTTGCTAATGAATTGATGGAGAGTGAAAAAGAAAGAGCAGAGCATGTGATGCTAGTCGACCTAGAAAGAAATGATTTAGGAAGAGTATGTGCATATGGGAGTGTTCAAGTAGACGAATTTATGGTAATCGAAAAGTATTCCCATGTGATGCATATTGTATCTAATGTAAAAGGAAAGCTTTCAGAAGAAAAAGATGAGTACGATCTCATTGATAGCATGTTTCCAGGTGGAACGATTACAGGTGCACCGAAGATACGAACGATGGAAATTATTGAAGAACTAGAGCCAGTTCGACGTGGACCGTATACTGGTTCTTTAGGGTGGATTGGTTATAATCATGATGTAGAGCTAAATATTATGATACGGACGATGCTGGTGAAGGAAAACCGAGCATATGTTCAAGCCGGTGCAGGAATTGTGATCGATTCCATCCCTGCAAATGAATACAAAGAATCGATGAAAAAGGCTAGGGCACTCTGGAATGCGAAAGAATTAGCTGAAGAGAAATTGGGTGGCAGCAAATGATATATATGATTGATAACTATGATTCTTTCACTTATAACCTTGTGCAATACCTAGGATCATTAGGGCAAGAATTAAAAGTGAAAAGAAATGATGAAACCTCTTTAGAGGAAATAAAAAAAGAAAATCCGGCATATTTGATGATTTCTCCAGGACCGTGTAGTCCTAATGAAGCAGGGATAAGTTTAGAGGCAATTCAATCCTTTGCTGGTGATATGCCAATCTTTGGAGTATGTTTGGGTCATCAAGCAATTGGACAGGTTTTTGGAGGGGAGGTTGTACAAGCAGCAAATTTAATGCATGGAAAAACCTCTCTCATTTATCATGATAATAAAACGATTTTTCAAGGCTTACCTAACCCTTTTTCCGCTACACGTTATCATTCCTTGATTGTGAAAAAGGAAACATTGCCTTCTTGTTTAGAAATCTCTGCTTGGACAAAGGAAGGAGAAATCATGGGGATTAGACATAAAGAACTTCCAGTTGAAGGGGTGCAGTTTCACCCAGAATCAATTATGACAGAGATTGGTATGGAATTATTGGAAAATTTTATTCAATATTATAAAGAAGGAAGTAAGAAATAAAATGTTTATGTACATAAATGGGCAGGTTGTTAGCGAGGAAGAAGCGGCTATCTCTGTTTTTGACCATGGCTTTATGTATGGACTAGGCTTATTTGAAACATTTCGTGTATATGAGGGACATCCTTTTCTATTAGATGACCATCTTTGCAGGTTAAATGAAGGTTTAAAAGAGATGAACATCCAATTATCTTTTGAAAGAGAAGAAGTGGTCGCTATTATTCAAAGTCTATTGAAAAAAAACAATATTAATAATGCTTATATTCGCTGGAATGTTTCAGCTGGAAATGGAATGATAGGACTTCAAACAGATCCATATTTAGAACCAAATACAATCGTGTATATAAAACCCCTTCCACCAGCAAATGGGATGCCGGAAAAAATAGGACAGGTAGTGACGATTCCAAGAAATACACCAGAAGGGGTTTTTCGCTTAAAATCTCATCATTTTTTTAATAATATCTTGGCGAAGCGAGAGATTGGTGCAGATATGACAATCGAAGGATTTTTTTTAACAAAAGAAGGCTATGTTGCTGAAGGAATAACTTCCAATCTTTTTTGGGTTATCAATGAAGTGCTTTATACTCCTAGCCTGCAAGCTGGTATATTAAATGGAATTACGAGACAGTTTGTTTTAAGCCTTGCAAAGAGCATGGGTTTAGTAGTAAAAGAGGGGATGTTTCCGTTGGTTATGCTTGCAGGTGCAGAAGAAGTATTTGCAACGAATTCTATTCAGGAAATCATCCCAATAAAAAAAATAGATGGATATGACTATAAAGGAGTAGAAGGCAAGGTTGTTGCTAAGCTTTATAAGGAATATAGAAAGCATTCCACTCAATTATGGTCGAAAGAAGAGCTAGGAGGAATAAAGGAATGATAAATAAAATAGCATGTGGTCCGTACACATTGGATTTTGAACAAAAAACAATGGTAATGGGTATTTTAAATGTAAATCCTGATTCCTTTTCTGATGGCGGTAAATTTAACAAAGTTGAAACAGCATTAAACCACGCTCGTCAGATGGTAGAGGATGGGGCGGATATTATCGATATCGGCGGAGAATCTACAAGACCTGGCTATACAGAAATTTCAATCGAAGAAGAATTAGAGCGAGTAATTCCTATTATTGAGCGATTAACGGGAGAGGTAGATGTTCCTTTATCAATTGATACATATAAAGGAGAAGTAGCGAGACAGGCTTTGCAAGCAGGAGCGCATATTATCAATGATATATGGGGAGCAAAAAGAGACCCAAAAATGGCGTCCGTTGCAGCTGAATTTCAAGCTCCAATTATTTTAATGCATAATAGGGATAATCTTAACTACTCGTCTTTTTTAGAAGAGGTAGTAGCTGACTTGCAGGATAGTATTGAGATTGCAAAGGCAGCGGGGGTCCCTTTTGATAATATTATTCTTGATCCAGGTATTGGCTTCGCGAAGGATTTAAACAGAAACATAGAAATGATGCGCGGGTTAGATAAGCTTGTTGATATGGGGTATCCTGTGCTGCTTGCAACTTCAAGAAAATCATTGATTGGGAATGTGTTAAATTTACCTGTAACGGAAAGAGTAGAAGGAACAGGGGCTACTATTTGCTATGGTATTCAAAAAGGATGCCATATTATTCGTGTCCATGATGTGAAAGAAATGACACGCATGGCTCGTATGATGGATGCTTTAATGGGAAAGGGAGAATACGGTGGATAAGATAATATTAAATCAAATGGAGTTCTATGGATATCATGGAGTATTTAAAGAAGAGAATAAGTTAGGTCAGCGTTTTATCGTAGATTTACAAGTAGAAGTGGATTTAGCGAAGGCTGGAGAAACAGATGACTTACAATATTCGGTTAATTATGGCCAGCTTTTCTTTGACGTGAAGGAAATTGTTGAAGGTAAGCCATATCAATTAATAGAAGCAGTTGCAGAAAATATAGCAAAGAAGCTTTTGGTATCTTATTCCCTTATTGAAAGTATTACCGTTCGTATTATTAAACCAGATCCTCCAATTCCAGGTCATTATAAATCGGTTGCTGTGGAAATTACGAGGAGCAGAAAAGGATGAATAATGTTTACTTATCATTAGGCTCAAATATAGGCAATCGATTGGAATACTTACGCGAGGCTGTACAAATGCTTCATAATCATAAGCAAATTAAAGTGGTAAACATTTCCTCTGTTTATGAGACCGACCCAGTAGGATATGAGGAACAAGCACTATTTTTGAATATTGTTGTACAGATTGAAACATCATTAAAGCCTTCTTCGGTATTAGAGGAATGCCAAAGTATCGAAAACGAACTTGGGAGAAAAAGGATAATTCGATGGGGTCCTAGAACAATAGACCTTGACATTTTATTGTATAATCACGAAAATATAGTATCAGATAAGCTAATAATTCCACATCCGAGAATAGAAGAGCGAGCATTTGTTTTAGTTCCGCTAATAGAAATTGCTCCAGACATAAAGTTACCGAATAAATCAATGCGTTTAAAAGAAAGTTTGAAGCTTTTGCCAGATAGAGAAGGAGTAAGGGTATGGAAACAACAGAAAAATGGGGAAGACGTATTCGAGCTTTTCGAAAGCTAAAAGGATATACACAGGAAAGTCTAGCAAAAGAGCTACTTGTTTCTGTTTCTATTTTAGGGGAGATTGAACGAGGTAATCGTATGCCTTCGGAAGAGATGATTGATTCTATTGTAGGTGTGCTAAAGATAACAAGAGAAGAATTAGATCCACATCAAAGTAAATAAGCACTGTCCATCAAGGAGGTAAAAGTTTGTTTAAAATAGGAAATGTTGAAATAAGCAACCGTGTTGTACTTGCACCAATGGCAGGAATTTCAAATTCTGCATTTCGTTTAACAGTGAAAGAATTTGGAGCTGGTCTTGTTTGTGCGGAGATGATAAGTGATAAAGGGATTGTTTTAAAGAATAAGAAAACGATGGATATGCTTTATATAGACGAGCGGGAAAACCCATTAAGCTTACAAATTTTTGGTGGAGAAAAAGAAACGCTAGTGGAAGCGGCACAATTTGTTGATAAAAATACCAATGCGGATATTATCGATATTAATATGGGCTGTCCTGTGCCGAAGATTACAAAATGTGATGCGGGTGCTAGATGGTTGTTGGATCCAGATAAAATCTATGATATGGTTTCTGCGGTTGTAGAAAATGTAGATAAACCAGTAACGGTCAAAATGCGTATGGGATGGGATGAAGACCATATATATGCGGTTAGAAATGCTCAGGCGGTTGAAAAGGCAGGCGGAGCAGCCGTTGCATTGCATGGTCGCACGCGTGTTCAATTATATGAAGGAACAGCAAATTGGGATATTATCCGTGAAGTAAAACAATCGATTAATATTCCTTTATTGGGAAATGGCGATGTGAAAACACCCCTAGATGCGAAAAAAATGTTAGATGAGACGGGCTGTGATGGGGTAATGATTGGGAGAGCAGCACTAGGGAATCCGTGGATGATTTATAGTACAGTTAAGTATTTAGAAACTGGAAAATTAGTGGGTGATCCATCTGTTCGCGAGAAGATAGATGTGTGTATTCTTCATCTGGATCGTTTAATGAGCCTAAAAGGTGAGTATGTAGCAGTTAGAGAAATGCGAAAACATGCTGCGTGGTACTTAAAAGGTATAAAAGGAAATGCAAAAGCAAGGACTGCGGTTAATCAATGTGAAACAAGAGAGCAGTTAGTAACATTATTAAATGCACTAGTATTAGAAGTGGAAGCGAAAGAACAAACCGAAATCCAAGTAGGTTAATTTTTAAGGTAACTGTTTAAATTTCCTGTAATATGTGCAAAAATAAAGCTGTTGGATAAAAATCTGACAGTTTTTTTTCTTTTTTAGTGTCTGTAAACGTGACATTGTGTAGAATAATAAAGTATGTATAAAATTGAACGATTCCTTTTTTAGGTGATCATACATAAAAAGATAGTGGAGATGATTAAGCATGAGTCATGATGAATTAAACTTAAATGACCAATTACTAGTGAGACGTAACAAAATGAATGAGTTACGCGAACAAGGAATAGATCCGTTTGGTAAACGTTTTGATAGAACTCATTTATCTGAAGGGTTAAAAAAACAATATGAATCTCTAGAGAAAGAAGAGCTAGAGGAAAAAAATATTACTGTAACAATTGCTGGTAGAGTAATGACGAAAAGAGGAAAAGGAAAAGCAGGGTTTGCTCATATTCAAGATCTTGAAGGACAAATTCAACTATATGTTCGTAAAGACAATGTAGGAGAAGAGCAATATGCTATTTTCAACGCTGTAGACTTAGGAGATATCGTTGGTGTTGAGGGTGTTTTATTTAAAACAAATGTAGGGGAGCTTTCCGTTAAAGTAAAAGATTTCACGCTACTTACAAAAGCGTTGCGCCCGTTACCGGATAAATTCCATGGTTTAAAAGATATTGAACAACGTTATCGTCAACGTTATTTAGATTTAATTTCAAGTGAAGAAAGTAAGCATACATTTATTCTTCGCAGTAAAATTATTCAATCTATGCGCCGTTATTTAGACAGCCACGGTTATTTAGAAGTAGAAACACCGATGATGCATTCCATTGCAGGAGGAGCATCTGCACGTCCTTTTATAACACATCATAATGCGTTAGATATGCCTTTATATATGCGTATAGCTATTGAACTTCACCTTAAAAGATTAATAGTTGGTGGGTTAGAAAAAGTATATGAAATTGGTCGTGTATTCCGTAATGAAGGTGTATCAACAAGACATAATCCAGAATTTACAATGATTGAGCTTTATGAAGCATATGCTGATTATCGTGATATTATGAGTCTTACAGAAAATTTAGTAGCTCATATTGCACAAGAAATCCATGGTTCTACTACAGTAGCATATGGAGATTATCAAGTCGATTTGAAGCCAGAATGGACAAGACTTCATATGGTAGATGCAATTAAGCAATACACAGGTGTAGATTTCTGGCCGGAGATGAGTGTAGAAGAGGCAAGAAAATTAGCTAAAGAGAATAATATAGAGATTAATGATAATATGACATATGGCCATATTGTTAATGAGTTCTTCGAGCAAAGAGTAGAAGAAAAATTAATTCAGCCTACATTCATTTACGGACATCCGTTAGAAATTTCGCCATTAGCGAAGAAGAATGAGGAAGACCCTCGTTTTACAGATCGATTTGAATTATTCATCGTAGGAAGAGAGCATGCGAATGCCTTCACTGAATTAAATGATCCAATTGATCAAAGAGAAAGATTTGAAGCACAATTAAAAGAGCGTGAGCAAGGAAATGATGAAGCACACTTAATGGATGAGGATTTTGTAGAGGCTTTAGAATATGGAATGCCTCCTACAGGTGGGTTAGGAATCGGCATTGACCGTCTTGTTATGCTGTTAACTAATTCTCCTTCTATAAGAGACGTGTTATTATTCCCGTTAATGAGACATCGTTAATACAGAGACGTGGTACCTGCAGAAAGGTACCACGTTTTTTATTTTCTTTAAATAGTTGTTATGTTCGACTTCTAATATCTATTGATTCGCACAATGTCATGTAATAGAAGAGGTAGGGGTAGTGCGGGTTAGGGAAGAGGTAAGGAGTCAAATTAAAGTAGACAATACACTATAGAAGATAGTAAAAGCGAAGGGGGGGTTAAGAGCGGTATTTGTAGAGTATTTACTGTTATTTTAAAAGATTTATAAGAATTAACGTGTAATCAAATAATAAGAATATTTTTTCTTTTAAAAAGTAGTTGCATAGAGTATGAAACGGTGGTATATTAATATTCGTTGCTGAAACAAGCAATGATGAAAGAAAAAAGAAATTTAAAAAAATGTTGACTTCGAGAATGACTTCTGATAATATTAAAAAGTCGCCGATGACGACATGAAACAAATTGCTCTTTGAAAACTGAACAAACAAACGTCAACAATAATCGTTTTATAACGAATGTTATAGAATGACAACAAGTAATAAAAAGCTAGAGTTTAGCAATGAGCTAATCAACTCTTTATTGGAGAGTTTGATCCTGGCTCAGGACGAACGCTGGCGGCGTGCCTAATACATGCAAGTCGAGCGGACTTTAAAAGCTTGCTTTTAAAGTTAGCGGCGGACGGGTGAGTAACACGTGGGCAACCTGCCTGTAAGACTGGGATAACTTCGGGAAACCGGAGCTAATACCGGATAATCCTTTTCTAC
>NZ_JVDT01000189.1:304-13875 GCF_001076885.1 Bacillus sp. 522_BSPC | reverse complement strand
AAAGGGAGCTAAAAAAAACTCCCACAAAAACTTGACTCAATCTTAAATAATAGACAGGTCGACGTTTGAGTCGACCTGTCTTATACTAATTTGTTAGTATATCGAGTTTCTTTTTAAGTTTATCTTCACTAAAGATCCAGCCTGTGTACGAGGTAATAATATTTAAATTTAAATCTAGATGAACGACAGCGACAAATGGATAATGTCCATTGCTTCGATAGCGCAAATCAATGAAACGGACTTGGTATTGGTCATCGAGCTCCAAGACTTCCCAGCGAAAAACAGGAGAAAAGGATAAGAATGCAGATAGGTTCTTATCTTTTTGTGCTGCTGCGAGAACTGGTGTATTTGGAATTGGAATGCGATGGAATTTATCGTAAATTTCAATTTCATGCTGATGCGATCGACCGACATAGAAGGAGTCATCAGTCATTACAGCAATACGCCAGTGATTAAATCTCATCGTTGGTGATAAAATGACTTCAGTTGCGTTAGGAATCTTCTTTTTCACATTTATTTTTACCTGCCGCTGTGTGAAAATTCGCAGCAGATAATAACCGATTAGAACGATGAAGAGCGTTAAAAAAGTATATCCAGGATTGGAGCCAAATATCCAACATAAAATAGCAATAATATGCATAGAAAAAATGATTGGATCAAATGTGTTAATAATTCCCAACGCAACCCATTTATTTGTAAAGGGGCGCAGGGCCTGTGTACCGTAAGCGTTAAAAATATCTACAAAAACATGCAGAAAAACCGCTAAAAAGGACCAAAGCCATAAATGCAATAAATTTGCTTCTAAGAAAATCGGATAAATGACCGCGGTGATGAGCAATGGCCATAAAATTACTGCAGGTATTGAGTGTGTGACTCCACGATGATTACGTATATAAACGGCATTGTTTCTTAATTTTAAAACCGTATCGATATCTGGTATTTGAGAGCCCACTATTGTGGCGATCATAACACTTGTAGCTGTTACAGGACTTGAAGCAACAACCGGGTCTAACGTAGCTAACCCACCAAGTGCAATCCCCATGACGATATGTGTTCCTGTATCCAAAATACCAAACCTCCCTGATTTTTCTCCAGCATTATTTGGATGAAAACACCATAATTACAATTAAAATATGCTTTTCTTTTTTCTTAACAAAAGATACACTACAAACAGCTAAAGAAAAGCATAGGACAAAAAATGCGGATAATGTTATTAAATAATAAAAATCGATAATATACATCGGACAATCGCATAATTTTTATAAAAAAATAGTTCTCTTATTTAAAATGAGACAAATTTACTTATTTATACTTACTTTAATAACATCAAATCTTTTGGCTAGGATATCACTTGTTAGTAAGATTTTTCATACTTTCATTCTATCCCATTTCATCCTATGATGCATGTTATGTCCAATAGAATAAAAAGAAGTCTATACATTGTTATTCCCAAAAAAATTAATAATTAACATATGGAGGTTTATGGTGACAGAAAGGCAAGAAATGATAAAGAACCAAGTGAATGTAGAGCAATTTAGAGAAGATTTATTAAAATGGTTTACCGAGGAACAAAGAGATCTTCCATGGAGAAAGGATAAGGATCCTTATAAAGTATGGGTGTCTGAAATAATGCTTCAGCAGACTAAGGTTGATACGGTTATTCCCTATTTTAACCGATTTATTTCTCAGTTTCCAACAATTGAAGCATTGTCAGTTGCGGAAGAAGAGAAGGTATTAAAGGCTTGGGAAGGGTTAGGCTATTACTCAAGAGCACGAAACCTTCATGCCGCTGTAAAGGAAGTCCATGAAAAGTATGAGGGCAAAGTGCCAGATTCGCCAAAAGAAATTTCTGGCTTAAAGGGAGTAGGCCCGTATACGGCGGGAGCGATTTTAAGTATTGCCTATGGTGTTCCAGAACCTGCTGTTGATGGAAATGTTATGAGGGTCTTATCTAGAATTCTTTCGATTTGGGAAGATATTGCCAAGCCGAAAACGAGAAAAACTTTTGAAGAAGCCGTGCGCGTCCTGATTTCACATGAGAATCCATCCTATTTTAATCAAGCCTTAATGGAGCTAGGTGCCTTAATTTGTACACCTACTTCGCCGTCTTGTTTGCTTTGTCCTGTTAGAGAGCATTGTCATGCATTTGATGAAGGAACAGTAACGGAACTGCCGGTTAAGACGAAAAGCAAGAAGCAAAAGTCAATCCAGCTTGCTGCTGTCGTTTTGACAGATGAAGATGGAAGAACATTGATTCATAAGCGACCTAGCACAGGATTGCTTGCAAATCTATGGGAATTTCCTAATATGGAAATCGTTCAAGTGTTAAAAAGCGAGAAAGCGCAGCTAGAGGAAAGGCTTTTGGAAGACTTTCAAGCAACAGTAGAAGTTGGCGAAATGATTACAAGAATTGAACATGTCTTTTCCCATTTGATTTGGAATATCAATGTCTATAGTGGAAAATTGATTGATTTGAAAGAGGAAAGGGAAGATCTACGAAAAGTGAATTCCGAAGAGATAGAGCCATTCCCATTCCCAGTGTCTCATCAAAAGATGCTGAAGTTTTTATCAGAGCAAATTAACGAGGGGTGACCACAGTTGGTCCCCTTGTTTTTTAATCATCGTTCACTTCTGTTCCATGTGTATAATCTGCTTCGTTTCTTTTTAAGCCGCCTCTATTTTCAATCTCCACGATAATTTCACGATGAATACTTGCTCCTTCGCTATTTAAATAGGGAGTCATTTGCTGTAAGGAATGATGGAAGTAGGCAAGCTCGTTATCCTTCCATTCGCCTTTAGCGATCATTGCTAATTCAGTCATATCTCTACCAACATACATTATCCAATACCTTCCTTTACCTTAAGCATATCTATATCTATTGTGCGAATGTTGTTTGCGAACTATGCATTAATAGAGGTAAAATGAAAAGTAAATGGATGGGAAAGGAATTAAAAGAATGACAAACAAAGTAGCATTAATTACAGGAAGCAGTAGAGGAATAGGAAAAGCAACAGCGATTCGATTAGCAAAAGAGGGCTATGATATCGTTATTAACTATGCAAGAAGCAGAAAGGCTGCCCAAGAAACAGCCGATGAAATAACGGCATTAGGAAGAAAAGTTCTTTTAGTAAAAGCGAATGTTGGGGATGTTGATAAAATTAAAGCAATGTTCGCAGAAGTGAAAGAAGAATTCGGGCGTTTGGATGTTTTCGTTAATAACGCAGCATCTGGTGTGTTACGACCAATTATGGAATTAGAAGAGTCTCATTGGAATTGGACAATGAATATTAACAGTAAAGCGTTATTATTCTGTGCGCAAGAAGCGGCGAAATTAATGGATAAAGGCGGCAAGATTGTCAGCATCAGTTCATTAGGAGCGATTCGCTATTTAGAAAACTATACGACTGTTGGGGTAAGTAAAGCGGCAGTAGAAGCGTTGACTAGATATTTAGCAGTAGAATTAGCTCCAAAAAATATTGTGGTTAATGCTGTTTCTGGTGGAGCTGTTGATACAGAAGCATTAACACATTTCCCAAATAGAGAAGAATTGCTTCAAGCGGCAGCAGATAAAACGCCAGCGGGAAGAATGGTGGAAATGGAAGACCTAGTGAACGCAGTTATGTTTTTAGTAAGCGATGACGCTAGTATGATAAGAGGGCAAACGATTATTGTGGATGGTGGTATTTCGTTATTAGTGTAAGTAAGAAAAGGGAATTTTCCTTCTGAGGAAGATTCTCTTTTTTCTCTTTAGAGAAAAAATTGGATTTTATTGGAAATGAAAAACTTTGGATAGAACCGAAATGTCTGGGACAAATTAATAGGCGTGGAGGTGATATTCATGGCTAAAAAATCTGGTGTAACTCAATCAGGAACTAACATCCAAGAAGTAAAACAACAAAACGCTCAATCTGCTGGTCAAGGTCAGTATGGTACTGAATTTGCTAGCGAAACAAGCGCTGCAGAAGTAAAAAAATATAACCAACAAGCAGAAGCAAAAAAAGCTAAAAACTCAAGCAAATAATGCAAACAAAGGGCACTTCACTTACGGGAGAGTGCCCTTTGCTTTTTATGGAAAATAGCTATTATTTAGTTTTTTAATATAAGGTGGCTTACAATAAAAATAGTTCGACAAAACTTCTTCTTTGTCTACAGAAGTAGTCAAAGGAATAATCATACATACGCAGAAATAGTTAAAGAAAGATGATAAGTAAAGTATTACCGAACCTAAAAATAAAGAGTAGGATGTGTTTTTTCATGGATGTATTTAACGGTTTAGTTGGAGAGCAAATGCGAATAATGGAAAAACTACTATATTTACAAGGAGAATTAGAGCGGTGCGAAGAAATTGAAGCACAATTACAAATGCTGCAAAAAGAAACCGAATTAAAAGAAGTGCAAATAGAAATTGGCAAAATGAAAGTAGAACTTAAGCAAATACAACAAATTTTTGAATTGCAAACAGAAAAAGTCATTCGAGTCTATCAAGAAAATGAGCTAAAACTATCATCGAGTTCATAAAAAAATATGGAATATTTGAAACCATTGTGTAATTTCAATGGTTCTTTTGTTTTAAATTTACCAGATAACCGTTATAATAAGAAAAAAGAGGAATCGTACTTTGTTGCCTTAAATGAAATAATGAATCGCTTTTAGTATGTAACAGGTTACAAAGCGTCCGTAAATAGAAAGTAGGGGAGAAATAAAAATGGGCGTACCTATCGAGGGTGAACCAATACAAATTCACAGTTATAAGCATAATGGGCACATCCATCGAATCTGGGACGAAACAACGATACTTAAAGGGACGCAAAACTTAATTATAGGTGGTAATGATCGTACAATTGTTACAGAATCAGATGGAAGAACGTGGGTAACGCGTGAACCTGCAATCTGTTATTTTCATTCACAACAATGGTTTAATGTCATTGGCATGCTTAGAGAAGATGGCATTCATTATTATTGCAACCTAAGCTCACCATTTATATACGATGGAGAGGCACTTAAATATATTGATTATGATTTGGACATCAAAATTTTCCCGGATATGACATTCAATTTATTAGATGAGGATGAATATGAACGTCACCGTGAAGAAATGAAATATCCAGATGTCATCGATCATATTTTAAAGTCGCAAGTAAATCAATTAATACAATGGATAAGACAAAGAAAAGGTCCCTTTGCACCAGATTTTGTTGATTTGTGGTATGAAAGATACTTAACGTACAGAAGTTAATATGGATGACTGAAAAAAGCATGTTGGTATTCAGCAGGCTTTTTTCTTATGCATATGCTTCGAATAATGATAAAATGATTCATTGTTATCAAAGAGTTAGTTATGGAAGAGATTGTGTGATTTATTATCAATGCTTGCATTGTGGTTGGGATAGTTTGGAAGGTAATCTGTAAGAGAACATCTCAGTGCCCGATTCATCTGGTAAAAACAGCAAAAGGTAACTGAAGCCAACATTTTCATGCCCATCCCAGCATGAAAAATGAAAAAGTAACAGAGGAAATCACTAAGTTTTCCTAACAGCTGTAAACAAAGCCAAACACAAAACAAGTTTTCAAAACTACCAAAAAGGAAATAGAAAAAAGGCAACATAGAGAGGGGAGTATATGTGGACAGTATTAAAAGATATATGGCTTTTGTAAAGCCATATCGGTGGCAAATCATTGGCACCATTATCATCGGCATTGTTAAATTTGCCATCCCGCTATTAATACCATTGCTATTAAAGTACGTAATCGATGACATAATCAATAATCCAGACTTAGCACAGGCAACTAAAATGAGCAATTTATGGACGATTATGATCATCATGACGATTATTTTTATCGTAGTAAGGCCACCAATCGAGTATTATCGTCAATATTTCGCACAATGGACTTCTAATAAAATTCTATATGATATTAGAGACCAGCTATTTATGCATCTTCAAAAATTAAGTTTAAAATATTATTCTAATACCCGGGCAGGGGAAGTTATTTCCCGTGTAATAAATGATGTCGAACAAACGAAAAACTTTATTTTAACAGGATTAATGAATTTATGGTTAGATGCCGTAACAATATTGATTACAATAGCTATCATGTTCACGATGAATATAAAGCTAACCTTTGTTTCCATCATTTTATTGCCTTTCTATGCTTTCTCCGTGAGCTATTTCTTTGGAAATTTACGGACGCTGACAAGAGAAAGATCACAGGCGCTAGCAGGAGTACAAAGCTTTTTGCATGAAAGGGTACAAGGAATTTCTGTTATTAAGAGCTTTGCTACAGAAAATCATGAACAAAAGCATTTTCAAAAATATAATAATGCCTTCTTAGAAAAAGCGGTCAATCATACGAAGTGGAATGCTAAAGCATTTGCGGTTGTTAATACGATTACCGATATTTCTCCATTGTTTGTGATTGCCTATTCTGGCTATCAAGTATTAAATGGTGATCTAACTTTAGGGGCGATGATTGCATTTTTTGCCTATATTGAAAGATTGTATAATCCATTAAGAAGATTAGTGAATTCTTCGACAACATTAACCCAATCGATTGCCTCAATGGATCGAGTATTTGATTTGATTGATGAAAAATATGATATTCAGGATAAGCCAAATGCCATTCCTTGTGCAAATGTAAAAGGTGACATTGCATTTGAAGCGGTTGATTTTGCCTATGATACAAAGGATCCGAAAGTATTAGATAATGTTTCCTTACATATTAAGCCAGGGGAGACTATCGCATTTGTTGGAATGAGTGGGGGCGGAAAATCTTCGTTAATTAGTCTTATACCAAGATTCTATGATGTGACAGGTGGAAGGATTCTCTTAGATGGAAAAGATATAAGAGATTTACAAGCTCGTTCCTTAAGGGATCATATTGGAATGGTTCTTCAAGAAAATATTCTCTTTAGTGAATCCATTAGAGAAAATATTATGATTGGGAGACCAAATGCGACGGAAGAGGAAGTGATTGCCGCCGCAAAAGCTGCGAATGCCCATGACTTTATTATGCAGCTGCCAGAAGGTTATGAAACGAAAGTTGGAGAAAGAGGAGTGAAATTAAGTGGAGGACAGAAACAAAGAGTAGCGATTGCCCGCGTTTTCTTGAAAAATCCACCTATCTTAATTTTGGACGAGGCAACCTCTGCTTTAGACTTGGAAAGTGAACAATCAATTCAAGAATCCCTTGAAGAACTGGCAAAAGATAGAACAACCTTGATTGTTGCCCATCGACTCTCTACGATTACCCATGCAGATCGAATTGTTTTAATCGAACACGGAAAAATCATGGAAGATGGCACACATAATGAGTTGATGAAATTACAAGGTCATTATCATGATCTATTTCAAATACAGCAATTGGGGAATTGAAAAAACGATCCAGAAGCATTTTCGCTCTGGATCGTTTTTTTATTCTTCAATTGTTACCTCTGCTTCGTGGTTATGATGAACCTGAATAGAGGTAATCAATGTATCAAGATGCTCCACATTCTCATCATACTCAATAATGGCTGAAACGATTTGCATCATATGATATTGCTTTAGTTCTTCTTCATTTTCGTGGACAAGTGACTCTGTCTCCTTGTAGTACTGCATCAATTCTTGGAATAGCATGTTTCGGTCAAGGGAAATGCTACCTTCTTCAAAAATAACATGTGGCTTTACCTTTCCAATAAATTTTAGCATCACATGTTCGTGGTGGTGAATCAGACAATCGAGCTGTTGCTGAATAATATTTTGAAAATATTCAGGTAAACTCAATAACTCATTTTCATAGCGATGAATCTTTTTCAATGTTTGAAATGATTTTTTTAATGTTGCAATCATTTGCCGATAAATCACTAACTTTCTCGTTTTTAATAAGGTTGTTTTTTTGAAGTAATTCCGTTCTTCTTTGTACAGTATATATAACTGGTCTATTTTCATTAACCGGTCGGACATTTTATCAATATCATTTTTTAAAAGACTGTGCTCGGATGCATGTCTAATGTTCAAGCGAATCCATTTTGTTATTTCCTCACTCATATCGGAAATTTGGTTGTACAATTTATTTTCATACTTAGGTGGTAGAAAAATCAGATTGACGATTGATGAAGACAGAATCCCTAGCATTACGGTAGAGAAACGAATAATCGCAAATGTGATGAAATCATCTGTAGGTGATTCCATAATCGCAATTAATGTAACAACAGATAAGGTAATCGTCTTTTCTAAGCCTAATTTTAAGTTAATAGTAATTACAATAATGGCAGCAAGTCCGATAATAAAGACGTTGTTTCCAAAGCTTAATACAAATATTACTGCTATAATGGCGCCGATGATATTCCCTTGCACTTGTTCAATGATAGATAAATAAGAACGATAGACGGTTGGTTGTATGGCGAAAATGGCAGAAATTCCTGCGAAAACAGGAGTTGGTGCATTTAATAGTTGTGCTAGAAATAAAGCTAAAACGATGGCGATTCCTGTTTTCAGAATACGCGCTCCTAATGTCATAAATAAGTGTTCCTTTCTTTAACGTAATAACATATTTTCTTATACCCCTTACTTTTTGCGGAAAACACGAAAAGTAAACACAATAATGTACTATACAGTGATTAGATGCTAACTTCAATAGACTAATGCCGGATTTTTTCTTTTTTCGATGGATTTTAAAAAAATGGACATATTGTTGTTAAAATTAAAATGGATTTAAACGATATTCGAGGTGTGAAACGTTTTAATGGGGTGCTGATTTTCGCTGCAGGCGTTCGCTTCATTTATCTGTGGTTGGAAATTAGAAAAAGCTTCTAATCTTTTTAATTTATAAGAGGAAGATCCCTTTTGTGAAAATAAAAAAGGTCCAGAATTCCTCTGAACCTTTTTCCTTACTGCAAATTAAAATTTATACTCTTCTTGTAATGAAGCGAATGCTTGATCTACAGCGTGTAGGGTTGCTTCGATGTCTTCTTCTGTGTGTGCGATGGTGAGGAACCATGCTTCGTATTTGGATGGTGCTAGCATAATTCCTTGTTCTACTAATAGTTTAAAGAAGCGGCCGAACATTTCGCTATCTGTGCTTTCTGCTTGCTTGTAGTTGTATACTTTTTCCGTTGTAAAGAAGACAGTAAGTGCTCCTTTTAGACGGTTGAGTGTAATTGGAACATTGTACTTAGTAGCTGCTTCTAAAATACCTTTTTCTAATAATGCGCCTAGTTTATCTAGATAATCGTATACGCCTTCTTGTTTTAATACTTCGAGACATGCAATGCCCGCTTGGATGGATGCTGGGTTTCCGGCATGAGTTCCTGCTTGGTATGCTGGTCCAACTGGTGCAACTTGATCCATAATTTCTTTTTTACCACCATAAGCGCCAATTGGTAGACCGCCGCCAATTACTTTTCCTAAGGCAGTTAAGTCAGGGTAAACGCCTAATAAATCCTGTGCTCCACCGTAAGTGAAGCGGAAAGCGGTGATTACCTCATCATAAATAACAAGTGCGCCAGCTTCATGTGTTAGCTCATTGATTCCTTGTAAAAATCCTTCCACAGGTTCCACGATACCGAAGTTTCCAACGATTGGCTCCACAAGAACAGCTGCTACTTGATCTCCCCATTTATCCAATGCATCTTTATAGGCATCTAAATCATTGAAAGGAACAGTAATGACATCAGCTGCAATTACCGCAGGAACACCCGCAGAGTCTGGAGTGCCAAGTGTAGAAGGTCCAGAACCAGCTGCAACTAGCATTGGATCAGAGTGACCATGGTAGCAGCCCGCAAATTTAATGACTTTGTTTCTGCCAGTATAAGCACGCGCAACACGAATCGTTGTCATCACGGCTTCTGTTCCAGAATTCATAAAACGGATTTTTTCCATGGAAGGGATTGCTTCCTGAAGCATTTTCGCAAATTTTACTTCATGGGGTGTTGGAGTACCGAATAGTAGTCCTGTTTCTGCTGCACGAGTGACTGCCTTTGTGATATGTGGGTGAGCATGTCCAGTCACAATAGGACCATATGCAGCTAAATAATCGATATATTGATTTCCGTCTACATCAAAGAAGTATGCACCTTGCCCTTTTTCCATCACTATCGGTGATCCGCCACCAACGGCTTTGTAAGAGCGAGAAGGACTGTTGACACCTCCGACAATAATCTCTAAAGCTTCTTCATGTAATCGTTCTGAATTGGTATGTAACATATAAACCTCCTATAAATCGTAACATTCTGTATAGAATACCTTCCCTCATTTTAGCACTTTTTGAAAGAAGATAAAGGGAAACAGCTTTTAAACAACAGGCAACTTTCATACGTTCTCAGGTAGGTGTAACTGGATAAACGCATAATTACCTTAGACAAGCATAAATATTAATGATGGAGTATTTAAGGACGTGCAGCAATAAAGTAAGGGGGTAAGGAGATGTTTTATGTCTTATTAGCTTTAATCCTTTTTTTTATTGCGATGAGCTTAAGAACATTGTTTGTTCCTTACCGCGTAAAAGAAAAATGGGTATCCTTTGAAAATTTTATGTATTTAATTTTTGTTTATATCACCATTATGATTGGCTTTGGCTTAATCTATACGTTGTTTCAAATGAATGGAATCCCTGTATATAATGATGGACAGACTCCTTCTCTCAACTATGATTTCTTTCATACATTACACACTAGCATCTATTTTAGTGGTGTCACCTTATTCTCTGTAGGGTTTGGTGATTTAATGCCTATTGGAATCGGAAGAATGATTGTTCTTATCGAGGCATTAATAGGCTACACGATTCCAGCTGCCTTTGTCACAAGAGCCGTCCTAGATTTGAATCATTAGCAAACTCCTTTTCTTGCTTCATCCAAGTAAATTCGGTACGCTTGGTATAGGAAAAGAAAGGCGGGATACGAGATGTCGATTCAATTGGGAGATACAGTACCAGATTTTGAACTACAAGCAGATAATGGAGAAAAAATAAAACTGTCAGATTTTCGAGGAAAGAATGTAGTCTTATACTTTTATCCAAAAGATATGACACCTGGATGTACAACAGAAGCTTGTGACTTCCGCGATAACCATGCAGATTTTAAAGGATTTCATACAGTGGTACTTGGCGTTAGCCCTGATCCGATTTCAAGGCACAAGAAGTTTATCGAAAAGCACGAGTTGCCATTTCCATTACTATCCGACGAAAATCATGAAGTTGCAGAAAGCTTCGATGTATGGAAATGGAAAAAGAATTTTGGAAAAGAATATATGGGGATTGAAAGATCAACCTTCTTGATTGATAAAGAAGGCAAGCTCGTTAAGGAATGGCGTAAAGTGAAAGTGGCTGGCCATGTAGACGAAATAAAACAAGCATTAGAAAAAATCGAAGCCTAATTTTAAAGCTAGGGACTTTTGTCCACTCATTAGGGAGCGATAAGCATATTGTATAGTGAGCATATACCTCCTCATATATATGTCGGTGGCCAACGAAGCGTTCGTTGGTCTTTTTTTAGAATAAAAAGAGAATTGGATAAAAATTCTGGTGAAAAGTAGTGCGTGACATGCATATAATGAAAGTGTATTATCAATAGCGATCAGGCAACTGCTATTATCTAATAGTTTGTATTGTTAAATAATCATTATCGTTGTTATTTTAAACGGTTTATTCATCTATAAACGGCGTTATTACAGTAACTGTATTGACAAAACCCACCTATTATTAGTACACTATTTATAAACATTATAAAATAAGAATATCTTTTAGAAATGGGGTGCATGTCCGTGGAACATAATGAGCATAGCGAGCATAATGAGTTACAGGAAGCTCTTGACAAGCTGAAAGAAACAGGAGTGCGCATTACCCCGCAGCGTCATGCGATACTTGAATATTTAATAAGCTCAATGTCACATCCGACTGCCGATGAAATTTATAAAGCACTTGAAGGTAAATTCCCAAATATGAGTGTAGCCACTGTTTATAATAATTTAAGAGTTTTTCGTGAAGTAAATTTAGTAAAGGAACTGACATATGGAGATTCTTCTAGTCGGTTTGATTTCATTACTTCTCACCATTATCATATTATCTGTAAAGAGTGTGGCAAAATAGTTGATTTCCATTATCCAGGACTGGATGAGGTCGAACAATTTGCCAGCCATGTTTCAGGATTTAAAATCAGTCACCACCGTCTAGAAATTTACGGTACTTGTCCTGATTGTGCTAAAAAAGAAGCGCACTAATGTAAGTAATAGAAGAGGTTGTCTTTTTAAGATTAGCTTTCGTATAAATGCATGCGAAGGTTAATCTTAAAAAGATACCTCTTTTTTCTGTTTTCCTAAAGAAAGTTCTTCATTATACGGAAATAATAGATGGGGAATATAAAGAAAAAAAGTAATACTATTTTTTTAGAAGTTGTAGTAAGATTTCATGTATGCCATGGAAATAGGGCAGGATTTTAATAGAAAATGTCGAAATAATACGAAACGAATAAAATTTATTCATGGAGATGGAGGAATAACGATGGAAGATATTCTTCGTCCTATATATCAAGAAAGAGCTAGCCAGACAAATACATTGGGCGTATTAATCATTGATAAAAAACAAAATGAAATGACCGTGACAGATACTTTTGATACGGTGATGCTAATTATTGTAAAAGAAGCAGAACAACCTGTTTTTATAAAGCACTACACTTATGCGGAAAAGAAAGCAGCATTGCATATTGTCACAGAACAACAATTAAGAAATTGGATTTTATTGGGGAATAATAAAAGAATATTTGAATGGATATACAATGGAAGAGTTGTTTTCGATCGAAACGAATATATTTATCAACTCAAAAATGAGTTAAAGGAATTTCCCGTTAACGAACGAAAACAAAAGATGGCGTTAGAATTCGCTAAGCTTATTAAACGATATATGGACGGGAAAGCTTTCTTTGAAAATAAGCATTATCTTGACGCTTATAATGATATTGTTCACTCCCTACATCACTTAGCACGTTTAGCTGTGATTGAAAATGGATTCCATCCAGAGGTAACCGTTTGGAGCCAAGTAAAACAAATAGAGCCAGAAATCTATAAATTATATGTAGAGCTAGTAAATAGTGATGAGCCGATTGAAAAAAGGCTTGAGTTATTATTCTTAGCAAGTGAATTCTTGATTCATTCCAGAATGAGATCAAGTACAAGCCATATTCTAGATATATTAAAAGAGAAGGAAATTTGGACATTTAATGAGCTATTAGAAAAAGAAGAATTACTTATTTATGCAGTAGATCTTGGGATGCTTTTAGAATATTTGATTGATAAACATTTAATAGAAGTAGTCAATGTTTCAACGAAAAGTCCAGGTGTTTATCATCGATATTATAAGGTTTTAGAAAAAAACTAAAAAAGTTTAAAAAAAGTATTGACCATTATGTTGAAATAATGTTATATTTATATCCGTCGCTGAAACAACACGAAATGTTGAAGTAAACGACGGAAAAGAAATTTTAAAAAACTATTGACAGGAAATGTTGATAGATGTTATGTTAGGAAAGTCGCTTCTTAAGTGACTAACTAAATTGCTCTTTGAAAACTGAACAAACAAACGTCAACAATAATCGTTTTATAAC
>NZ_JVDT01000189.1:0-204 GCF_001076885.1 Bacillus sp. 522_BSPC | reverse complement strand
TGAGCTAATCAACTCTTTATTGGAGAGTTTGATCCTGGCTCAGGACGAACGCTGGCGGCGTGCCTAATACATGCAAGTCGAGCGGACTTTAAAAGCTTGCTTTTAAAGTTAGCGGCGGACGGGTGAGTAACACGTGGGCAACCTGCCTGTAAGACTGGGATAACTTCGGGAAACCGGAGCTAATACCGGATAATCCTTTTCTAC
>NZ_JVDT01000188.1:304-7956 GCF_001076885.1 Bacillus sp. 522_BSPC | reverse complement strand
ATAGCGAGAAGGTCACACCCGTTCCCATACCGAACACGGAAGTTAAGCTTCTAAAGCGCCGATGGTAGTTGGGGGTTCTCCCCCTGTGAGAGTAGGACGTCGCCAGGCAAATTGAAAAGACCTAAAGGTAATTAAGCCTTTAGGTCTTTTTGTGTGGAAAAAGTAGTATTTCGTAATATTATATTTCCGTAGTATCCTTACACTTTGTTGCGACAGAAACAAAATCTGGGTATACTGAATATAAATCAGGGAGGATTTATCATGGATAAAAGACAGCAGTTAATGAGCGAGCTTATGGATTTATGCAATGAAATAATTTGGCTTAATAAACCAGAACTTGAATCGGCCCTAAATGGATATACATTGAATGAAATAGAATTAATCGAAAATATTGCCCTAATCCCAAATGCAAATGTGACAAAACTTGCAGCTGCAAGTTATATGACTCGAGGCGCAATAAGTAAGCTCACCAAGAAGCTTCTAGCTAAAAATATTATTGAGAGTTATCAAAATGCTGAAAATAAAAAAGAAATATATTTTCGGTTAACAGCTAATGGGCAGAAAATAAATAATATCCATCAAGAATTACATGGGCTGTTTCTTAAACGTGACAATGAAGTATTTAAAAATATGACTGATGATGAATTTGATACTATTTTTCGTTTCATTGGTCGATACAGGTATCATTTGAAAAATATCACGAGATAAAGTGGTATTTTTTTATTTTTGTTTATTGTTGACGAAGAAACAATAATGGAGTAAACTTTTTTGTTGACATAGAAACAAAAAAAGTAGAAAGAGAAATAGTATGAAGATTTCAATCAATAAACATGCACTAACATTTGGGTTTATCTCAGTCTTTTTAACTGGTATGGGTTTGACTATTGTAATCCCCGTTTTACCTGTTTTAGTAAAATCTTATACCAGTAATCCAAGCGCTCAGGCTACGGCGGTAACATTGCTTTCTTCTATCTACGCACTTTCTGTATTCTTGGCAGCACCGGTCTTAGGAGCATTAAGTGATAGATATGGTCGTCGTCCTGTTTTAATTATTAGTCTGCTCGGTTCTGCTCTAGGTTATTTTGTATTTGGTCTTGGAGGGGCGCTTTGGGTCCTTTTTCTTGGACGAATCATAGAAGGTTTAACAGGGGGGGGAATATCAGCAATTTTTGCTTACTTTGCTGATATCACTCCTTCTAATGAACGCACTAAATACTTTGGTTGGATTATGCGGTTGTCGGGGTTGGGACTACTCTCGGTCCTGCAATCGGTGGAGTACTTGCGAATTTCGGGAATAGTGTACCTATGTATGCAGGTGCCGTAATTACATTATTCAATGCTATATATGGATATTTCTTTATGCCTGAAAGTCTTGAAAAGTCTAGACGCTCTTCTAGTATTTCTCCTAAATATCTTAATCCGTTTATACAACTATCAAATGTTTTTTCTTTTAAATTTGTTAAATGGCTCATGATTGCTGGATTCTTAATTTGGATTCCTAATGGATCATTACAAGTTATTTTCTCTCAATTTTCAATAGATACATTTGCGTGGCGGGCGTTGCTTGTCGGGTTGGTATTTTCAATAATAGGGGTGCTTGACATCTTCTCTCAAGCAATTATTATGCCAAGGTTACTTAAATATTTATCAGATAAAAAAATTGCACTTTTAGGTATGATAAGTGAAATGATAGGTTTTAGTTTTATTGCTGTTTCAGCATTCAATGCGTATTATCCAGTCTTTATCGTAGGAATGATTTTCTTTGGACTCGGAGATTCTATCTTTGGTCCAGCATTTAATGGCATGCTTTCAAAATCCGTTGACCTTAACGAACAGGGACGTATCCTGGGTGGTTCTCAAAGTATTCAATCGCTAGCTCGATTCATTGGACCGATTATTGGTGGACAGTTGTATGGAAGAGTTAGCCATTCTACTCCTGCTATCATGGGTGTGATATTAATTGGAGTTGCCGCTCTTGTTTTTTCAAAGCAGCATCGGTGGATCCGCTATAAATAACTTTTAGGATTATCCTATAACGGATAATAGGAAATAATAAATAATGCTTCAGCTAGTCTTCGATTAATTTTGACATGTATACACATTGAATGAATAACTAACAGTTTAGCAATAAAACAGGGGAAGTGGAAGGAGAAAGATCTATCTATGGATTATATTCTATTTAAACCCATAAGCATCTATTTGGTAGATGCTTATGGGTAGAATTGGTATAAGTAGTTCTTTTGGGGTAGCATAATCTTTTCTTATTTTGAAATAGGGTGACATTATTAGAAACGCTCCAATCGCCTAAATGTGAATACTGCTAGTGCTAAAAGAATTATTGATGATAGGATAGTTGTAAAAATAGGTAGAAGGAATATGTCATTACTTTGATTGTGCATTAAAATACTTGTTGCTCCATTTCGAAGTGTTGCAGGACTCCATTTCATATATTTGGTTATAAGTCCAGTGAGTAAGGAAAGTGCAGCTAGGAATGTTAAGCTTACGCCTGCGATACCGCCAGTATTTCTTAAGAGTGTTGCTATCCAAATTGTGAAAGTGAGAATAAAAATAATCCATAGGCTATATATTAGGAAGCTAGTGAGTACATCTATCCAACGAACAGGTGAAAACAGTAAATTAGTATAGTACCAAGTCAAAACATAGCTTAAAAATAGAGAAGATAATGCGATGATAACTTGACTTGACCATTTACTGGCTATGTATTGAAAGGCAGAAACAGGACGTGCCACAATAAGGGTAAGCACATTATTTTGCCGTTCATGAGAAATAATTCCCATCGTGGCTAGGACGAATAAAAGAGTACCAATTGTTCCATATTGAGATAAAGTAGCTGCGAGCACTTCTGCTCCTGTAGGAACTGGGAATTCAATCTTCGCTCCCACGGGTAAGTTTCCAGCTTTTTCAATAATTTGTGGCATATAGTAAGTTGAAATTGGTTGGGAGACGCCTAAAATCATCATTACAACTGGAAGCCAGATCCATTTCCCGTTTCTTTTACTTTCTAGCATTTCTTTTTGAAATAAAGTTAAAAAGTTTTTCATATGTTTACCACCTTCATATAGGCATCCTCTAAAGAATCCTCCATAACTTCAAATCGTTGTATTGTGTATCCTCTGCTTATTAGGGCAGTTAATAAATCATTTGTTTGTAAAGAAGGTGTAATTTCTAAAATAGTTGCATTATTATCAGTCGTAAAGTGAATAGCTTCCGGTTTTAATAATTCATCGAATGCATTCTTTATAGGTTCTATTGTTTCAATATGGATAGCTGTATGCGAAAAGACTTTTTTTAAGTCAATTAAAGAACCCTCCCACTTTATTTCTCCTTCCTTTAACATAAGAACTTCATCGCAAACTTGTTCTGCATCATGAAGGACATGTGTGGAAAAAAGGATTGTCATCCTTTCTTTTAATTTTTCCATAAGTATTAAAACTTCCCTTCTCCCTGTAGGGTCTAAGGCGGAAACTGGTTCGTCTAGGATCAATAGTTCTGGCTGATGTAAAATAGCTTGTGCTAATCCGAGCCGTTGCTTCATTCCACCAGAAAAACCTCCGATCTTTCGGTTCTTTACCTCTGTTAGCCCAACGAATGAAAGGCTGTTATTAACATATTCTATTAAACGTTGTTTAGGAACACCTGATAGTTTTCCAGCGAAATACAGAAATTCCACGGGAGTCATCCAATTAAAAAAAGTGGGGTGTTGGGGCATAAAACCAATATGTTTACGATAATCCTTTTCTCCGTTATAAGATATAGAGCCTTTTGTCGGGGATAGCAAACCCGCAAGCATATGAAGCGTGGTTGTCTTACCAGCTCCATTTGGCCCTAATAGTGCTGTGCAACGACCTTTTTTAATGTGAAAAGTGATTCCTTTAATCGCTTGATGGTCATTAAAACGCTTTTGTAATTGATTCACTTGTACGAACATCTTAATGCCTCCTTAAGTATTTTTTCTTCCTATTACAAAATATAAAATGGATCCGAATAAACTAACGATTAGGATAAGTAGAATCCATAACCATTTTGGTCCGTTTGTTTCTTCTTGCTTGATGCAGCTAATGAGAGCAGTGAGCATTAATATGAATTGGAGAATAAGGACGGGAGCTATTAATGACCAGTTTACTTGTAATAATTCTTCCAAAGTTATTTCTCCTTTCGTACTTTTCTTTTTTTAGGCAAGATAATTAGTAGGAAGTAAAGAATTGATGGAAGTGGAAGCGAAATCAATCCCCAAATTCCCCAAAACCATGCAATGCTTGCATTTTTTTTCGCATGAATAAACAGAAAAGTTCCCTGTGCTAACAGAGCGAGGAAAAGCAAGATTAATAAATAAGGATTAATTTCTGTCATCAAATATCTTCCCTTCTTGTTTGTGTATTAATATAAAGTAAATTAGAGGAGCAACTATAATAGATATAACCTCCATAATGACTATGGTTTGAAAGTCTAGGAATGCAATCATTGATAAAAAACTCAGTAAAAGGACGGCTGTTACCATAAACAGCTTCAATTCTTTATAGAAAGCTTTTTTCTTTTTTAGTTGAGAGTATTGTAGCTGCTCTTTTATGAAAAATGAAGAAGGTTCCTTGCTGAAAGGAAGATTTTCAAGGTGATTCCAATCTTTTTGTAAATCCTCAATAAGCTTATCTGTTTGATTATGATCTTTCGTCATAGGCTGCCCACTCCTTTCTAAGTCTTTTGATGCCGTTGTGAACCCGAGATTTAACCGTTCCTGCTTTAATCTGAAGTAGTTCGCCGATTTCTTCATACGTGTAGCCGTAATAATGATGAAGAAGGATGGGGATACGAAACTCTGCTTCTAAATTATTAAAATCAGTAAATGTGTCACTCCATTCTATCCCTTTGGAATTCGCTTTCCATGTTAGTTGTCGTGATAAAGCTATTTTTGTTTGATTTAACCAATTGACTTCCCGTTTCTTTTTTCGAAGTTGGTCGATATATAGTCGTGAAGCAATAGAAATCATCCAGGTTGAGAACTTACTGTCTCCCTTAAAAGAGTTAAGGTTTTCGTAGCATTTAAGCATGGTATCCTGTGTAAGATCTGAACTTATTTCTTCATTTAAAGTAAGTTTTAGTAAATATTTATATAGGAATGAATAGTGTAATTGAAATAAATCTATGAAGGCATCTTCATTTCCTTCCTTTGCAAGTTTAATAAGTCTTTTCTCGTTGTCCAAAGTTAAATCGATGCCTCCTTTCTTTTTCAAATCATAAGACGGTTAATCTCAGTAAATCGTTCATTAAATATAATTAATTTTTTAAGGCTACATTTATTTTACGATAATTCCTCCTTAAATTAGAGAAAGTGAGGTGTACTCAATAATAGGGATGTATGTTAAAATTTTATTAAATTTATGCAATTCTGAATTTTTTTGAAAAAATTGGTGTTCATAGACTTTTTAGGTGTTGGAAAATACAGAGATACGGTCAAAAATCGGAATGTAGTTAAATATATGAGAGAAGTAAGATGAATGATTGAGAGAAGGGTTTGCAGAAACTGTTTTCCTTAGTCGTATCAATCAAGAGTATATATACTTCCTCATAAAAGGAGTAGGAATAGCTGAAGATTGGAATCATTACCGACGTTCATGGAAATGGTCCGGCTTTGAACGCTGTGCTGCAAGAAATAGATACAAGGAAAGAATTTATTGTTTAGGGGATATGATAGGGATTGGACCAGATACAAACGAGGTTTTAGGCCTTTTGTTTTCCAGAATGGACAGTTCAATGATTACAGGTAACCATGATGAAGCGATTCTGGCGCTACTTAAAAGAGAAGAGTATCCTCTCAGTCATTACGCGCATCAAAGTACATCATTAATGGATCGCAGATAATATGAATAAATCCTATATTCCTAATTTAGAAAAGTTACCACAAACTATTGATACAATAATAGAAGGTCATTCGGTTCTATTTACACATTATCATATAAAAGAATCAAAACGAAATAGTCATATTAGCCAAGAACCCTTTAGTGAAATTGTTGAACCGTCATTCAAACCTATTAACGGTTTATTTAAAGGGTATAATAAAGAGTTGATCTGTTTTGGACACAATCATCCCATTTATTTTTTTCAAAGCAAAAAAAGGCTTTTCTAAATCCAGGATCTTTTGGGTGTAATCTTCAACCAATAGCTTCATATGCAATTGGAAATATAGATAAGAAGAAAATAGAAATTAGTCTAGAAAAAGTAGTTTATGATAATTCCTTTTTCTTTGAGTCGTATGAGACTTTGAAAGTACCAGATCGTGAATTTATTATTAATATATTTCATGGGGATCAAAACAGAAAGGATGGAAAGGGGTTATAAGATGCGGTTTAATGAAAGGATTGGTCTGGATATAAGCGATGAACATCATAAGATTCATCGGCGAGTAGCGGTAAGGGCTGTAATAATTGAAAAGCAAAAGGTTTTACTTATGCAAACAAATAAAGGTGACTTTAAATTTCCAGGGGGAGGAGTTGAAGGAAATGAGGGACTGGAAGAAGCGCTATGGAGGGAGGTAAAAGAAGAAACTGGTTATACTCATTGCACAGTTAAAGAATGTATGGGGAAAGTAATAGAAAATCAAGTAGATCAGGACGATAAGCAAGCATATTTTCAAATGGTATCTCATTATTACATGTGTGAGCTTACGAATAAGGGAAAAGTGGAAAAAGAGTTAGATGCGTATGAGTTTGAACTCGATTTTAAACCTGTATGGATATCCGTGGGTAAGGCTATAGAAGAAAATGAATATGCCGTATCTCAATTTAATTGCAATCCTTGGGTTGCTAGAGAAAATTTAGTTTTGAAAAAAATAAAAGACTTTTTATACTGAAGGAGAAGAGTGGGATGTATGCAGTAATTGCATTATTTGATGTAGTATTAGAACAAAGAATAAAAAAGATATGGGAAGAATTAGAGAGTAACGGAATCTCCTATTATGCGAGAGAAGTGGAGGATAGAGTACCTCATATTACTCTAGCAAGCTATAAGGAAGTCTCTCTTACGCACTTTATACATGAGATGGAAACCTTCTATAGAAATAAGGGGAAAATCCAGGTTGATTTTCAAACTGTAGGATCTTTTATAAATACGCCAACACTATTTTATTCTCCAACTGTAACTAAAGAGTTAATCGAGTTACATTCGAGTCATCATCGACATTTTGATTCATTTAACAATGATGAAGAGTCATTATATCTTCCAGATAAATGGGTTCCACATTGTACCTTAGCTAATAGACTTTCTAAAGAAGAGTTGCAGGAAGCATATAGCTATTGTTTAAAGATAAGTGAAAAGCTAGAAGGGGAAATTAACCGAATAGGGTTAATTAGAATAGATAGTTCGAAGCATGCTCCAGTTATATATTCTAAGAGTTTAATAGAATTGTAAAAAAAAAACGTAAAAAACAGTTGACGATTAAATAGATAATTGTTATTATATAAAAGTTGCTTCTGATAGCAACATAATATGATAATTTAATAGTGAAAAGATATCTTGAAAAAAGTTATTGACTTTCACTTGATGAATATGGTATTATATAAAAGTTGCTTCTGATAGCAACAACCGAATTGCTCTTTGAAAACTGAACAAACAAACGTCAACAATAATCGTTTTATAAC
>NZ_JVDT01000188.1:0-204 GCF_001076885.1 Bacillus sp. 522_BSPC | reverse complement strand
TGAGCTAATCAACTCTTTATTGGAGAGTTTGATCCTGGCTCAGGACGAACGCTGGCGGCGTGCCTAATACATGCAAGTCGAGCGGACTTTAAAAGCTTGCTTTTAAAGTTAGCGGCGGACGGGTGAGTAACACGTGGGCAACCTGCCTGTAAGACTGGGATAACTTCGGGAAACCGGAGCTAATACCGGATAATCCTTTTCTAC
>NZ_JVDT01000187.1 GCF_001076885.1 Bacillus sp. 522_BSPC | reverse complement strand
GTTTGAGTCAAGTATTTGTGGGAGAAATTTTTTATCGTCGGAATTTCTCTCTTTTTCAGTGTGTTTGCTATCTCTATTGTTAACGCTTTCTATACTTACTCTATTTATAGTCAGGCTGTTTTCGTAAAATTTTTTGGGATCAATAGACCGTTCCTTTCCGCTACAGGCACTTGCTTTCCGCGGGGAGGAAGTCGAGCCTCCTCGCCGTTCCGGCTGTGGGGTCTCGACCTTTCCTCTATGTCCCGCAGGAGTCAAGTGCCTTTCGCTCCAATCCACTCTGCGTTTTCTATGTTGTTAAAATCCATAACCTTTTAGAATACAGTTTACAGTTAAACGTCGACAATCCTTTTTAAAATCCTTGTAATGCTTTTAACGCATGATATAGTGGCTTTCCTGTTGTTTGACTCAAATAGGCAATGTTTTGTCTTGTTGCCTGTCCTGCTGTTTTGGTTAGTTTTTCACGGTAGTATTTTGGTTTTATATGATTTGATTCCTTCTCTTCCAATCGTTTCGTCATTGTTCCGATCAGTGTTTTAATATCTAATCCATCTTTTAAGCCAACCATGAATCGAATAAATGCATCTATTCCTTTTTCACTCCATGCCCTTCCGTTTTTCAGACGCTTGGCAAACACACTCATGGTTCCTTCTGCGCTGCCCATCGGACGCATATCACTCGTATCTATTCCTTGTTCCTGTAACCAAATTCTATAGTCTCCAAGTGCCTCGGGATATGGAGAAAGCTGGTTAATTAATGCTTCTAATCGTTCTTCTTTTTTCTCTGTATCCAGGGTCGCCACTGCACTATTTAACTCTACTAATAATCCCTCTCCATCATACTTAGCTAGCTTTTTTCGTATCGCTTTATATCTAGGATGTTCTTTAAAAATACGTTGGATTTCTCGAGCTACGTGGAATCTGTCTATCGTGAAAAAAGCTTTCTTTTGAAAATACTCTCTGCACGCAGTTATCCAACTAGCTCCGTCCCCATTGATAGCTAAAAGATGAGTAGTTGGATCGTAATGATACGTATCCATTAAAAATTGTTCTAACTCTTCCCAGAAAGGTGCTTCTGCTTTATGAATAAAATGCCGTTTTCCCACAAGACTGGCTCTCTTTCCATTCATAGACCAACCTTCATGGATAGCTGCGATCTTTTCTTCTCGTCCGCGCTTCTTACCACCTTGCCGTTTAATAAATAAGCCATCTACTTCGATAAATAATACCTTTCTTTTTGGTTCGATTGGCAAGCTCGGTACAACTTCTGTTTGTAATAAATGTTGACGAATCGCTTCATGACTAGCTACAGAGTATCCAAGTAATTTTTCTAACGTAGAAGATGCATGTCTGTATGATGGCCCAGTAACCGCCAATTCCATCGCCATTTCTTCCACAACTGGACTAAATCCTTTACCGCCCTCAAACTGTAAATATTGATCTAATAAATAGACATATTTGTTGCCGATACGATCCCAATAGTAATTTCGCTTAATTGAAACAGATCCAAATAAGGTGTCCATCTGAATCGCTCTCTTATCTTTGAGTTGATATCTTCCTTTATCTCGTTGTTCAGCTATTTCTCTGTCATACCCAGTTAACAGCTCCTCGAGAACTTCCGAAAAAGTTTCCTGTAATGTTTTAAATAAATCACTTTCTATTTCTTTTAATGTAGGTAGTTTTATGGTATTTTGTTTCATAGGGACTTTCTCCTTTTGTATGTTTTGTCCGCAAACACTACTATACAAAAAGAAAGTCCCTTTTTCTTTATTTTTGCTCATACTACCGCGCTTGCGTTTGGTTGGCGGTCTAACGACCACCAACCAAACCAGAGGGTAAATTATTTTCTACCCACAAACATTTTACTCATACTTAACATTTCATCTCTGTATTTTTCTTAGAGATGGAAAAATTAATATCGTACTGATTACGGATTTTCCTTTGCCAATGAATAACGGAGTTCGACATCAAGTATTTAGACGAAAAATAAGGAAAGAAGTTACACTTTCATGCAACTTCTTTCCTTATACATTTAATTTATTAGAAGCATTTAAGCTTCGACAGCAGTTTTTATTAACTCTGCTCTATCTGTACGTTCCCAAGGTAAATCAATATCAGTGCGACCAAAATGACCATAAGCAGCTGTTTGTCTATATATTGGTTTACGAAGATCTAGCATCTTGATAATTCCTGCTGGACGAAGATCGAAGTTTTCGCGAACTGCCTCTACAAGTTTATCTTCTGAAACAATTCCAGTTCCAAACGTATCAACAGAAATAGATACTGGTTGTGCTACGCCAATTGCATAAGCTAATTGTACTTCTACTTTATCAGCTAATCCTGCTGCGACAATATTTTTTGCCACATAACGTGCTGCATATGCCGCTGAGCGATCCACTTTTGTTGGATCTTTCCCAGAAAATGCTCCACCGCCATGGCGAGCATATCCACCATATGTATCAACAATGATTTTACGACCAGTTAATCCAGCATCTCCTTGTGGTCCGCCAATAACAAAGCGTCCTGTTGGATTGATGAAATACTTTGTATTTTCATCTATTAATTCAGCTGGTACAACAGGCTTGATTACATATTCTTTAATATTACGTTGAATTTGTTCTAATGTTATCTCTGGGTGATGCTGTGTGCTTATTACGATTGTATCAATACGAACAGGCTGATTATTTTCATCGTATTCGACTGTTACTTGTGTTTTACCATCCGGACGTAAGTATGGTAAGATTTCTTCTTTTCTTACCTCTGCTAGTCTTCTTGATAGTTTATGTGCCAATGAAATCGGTAATGGCATTAATTCCTTTGTTTCATTACATGCAAATCCGAACATTAATCCTTGGTCTCCAGCACCAATTGCTTCTATTTCCTCATCCGTCATCATACCTTCACGAGCTTCTAGAGCTTGGTCTACTCCTAATGCAATATCAGCGGATTGCTCGTCAATAGAAGTTAAGACTGCACTTGTTTCTGCATCAAATCCATATTTCGCGCGTGTATAGCCTATTTCTTTGATTGTTTCACGGACAATTTTCGGGATATCCACATATGTAGAAGTCGTTATTTCACCTGCAACAAGAACTAACCCTGTTGTTACAGATGTTTCAGCAGCAACTCTTGCATTAGCATCTTTAGCTAATATAGCGTCCAAAATAGCATCTGAAATTTGATCACAAATTTTATCTGGGTGACCTTCAGTTACCGATTCAGAAGTAAACAAGCGACGTTTTGTTGACATCTGATTTCCTCCTTATTTTAGAAAAAAGTAGAGCGAGGCCTAATTCCTGCACTCCTTAACCTTATCTTGATACGGTACTCATTCCCTAGATAGTATGAAGTAAAAATGGCGTTTTTATCCGAAGTCAATTCCGTGCTCTATTATATGTAACACTAGTAAAATGTCTGTAAACATAATATATATAACGAAGTATTTTGTTTCTAATAAAAACACACACCTAAAAATATACATTTTTATAAAAGATAATTAATTCATTTTACACAAAAAACCTTTTCAATAGTGAAAAGGCTCCTAGTAAAATCAATTCGCACCTTTCACTCTTATCGTTCAAGGAATATTCCTTGCTTCAGGTTAGCACCTTTCCTAAGAGAATGTCTGATTCATTTCATAAAAATGAAATAATTCAGTAATTTTCTTCACATAGTAGGTTGCTGGGTTTCATCGGGCCAGTCCCTCCACCAGCTCAGGATAAGAGAGTATCCGTTCAAAGTAAAATGATAGCTCAATCTAACAACGCATGTCAATCATTTTTCACTAGATTGAATTAATTTGTTGAATTCAATGCAATAAGCTTATAAGTAATGGACGTCTTTCCATTTTCCCATGCTAATTTTTCAATTGTCGCCATTCCAGATATCTCAGCTATTTTTGTTTTTCTAACCTCTAGCGGAATATTCATTGGATATAAACGGTAATCTTCTTTTTCTAATAGAAAAAGATTTTCTTCTAGTCTTATTTCTTTCCCTTTTGTTACAATCATTGTATTTAATTCTAAGGGCATACCCATTTTCCATTCCCCTTCTCTTTTTCTATTTTTATCCATTATTAATAGAGTATTTCTTTTATTTTACCATTTTCCCCACTTGTTTTTTCATCCAGCTAGATAGAGATGTGACAACTTTACGATTCGTAGCAGGAGGAAAGTAATGCGTAAATTCAGGAAAATACCATGTGCCCACTTCCTTACCTAACTGTTTTAATTTTGCTTCCAACCTTAGGCTATGTTCAACCGATACATTAGTATCCAATTTCCCATGAATGATTAGCGTAGGTGCATTTATTTTTTCTAATTGATAAAGTGGAGTTCTTGCATCATATCTGTCTGGATATTTTGAAGGCGTTCCTCCAATTACTCTTTTCATCATCCTACGTAAATCCTTTCGTTCTTCATAGGTGAGGAACATATCGCTGACACCACCCCATGTAACAATTGATTGAACAGGACAATTTATGCCCACAAATAAAGCCATCACTCCGCCTCTTGAAAAACCAAATACATGTACATTATTTACATTCGATAAATTCTTTAATAGTGCAAATGCAGCGATGGCATCATTTTTGTCTTCGCCCGCAAAGTCTTCATTTCCATCCCCACCTTGATTACCACGATAAAAAGGTGCGAACACAACAAAACCCTCAGATGCAAATTGGATAACTCTCCCGGGACGGACCTTCCCTACATTTTTGATGCCTCCTCTCAAATAAAGAAAACCATCATAAATTTCCCCGTCATTTGGAGAAGCAAGCATTCCCTTTACTTTTAAGCCATCAACATAATAAGTAACTAAAAAAAGATCAATAGAAGGATTAGGAGATGGAAATCGAATTTTTTCTATTATATCACCATTGTTCATGTCAATTGCTCCTTTACTTTTTTCTCCTATATTACCCTTTCCTTTCGCTTAATAATTCGTTCTGAATGGAAGAAATACAATATTTGATGACATCATCCTTCATAATAAAGCTAAATGAATCATTCCAACGTATTTCCATTAAATCGCCTTTAATTAAAACTGGACCAGCTGTCTCCTGATAATCATCTTTTGGAACTAATTGACTAATTCTTGCAAAAAATACATCCTTCACAAATGGTTCTTCTCCGAATACCTGATAGGATGCGATCCATTGAAGCCTATCAATAATCCCACCTGTTTCTTCCATAACCTCTCTATGAGCTGTTTGAATAATTGTTTCATTTTTTTCTCTTTTGCCGCCTGGAAATTCTAATCCCCTCTTTTTATGGGCCGTTAACAACCATTGATTTTTATACTGACAAATGACTAATACATGCATTGCTTCTTGCATCCATTCATTTTTTTTAAAAGAAAGTTTCACTAAATTTTTATTTTGATCATAAAATATCTCCATACCTTCTCCATTATTATGTATTATTAATATAAGTAGCTTGCATACTAAAGCAAATACATGCCTTTTAACCTGATTTTATGATATATATTATTATCATAGCAAATACTATCTATAAAACTGGAGTTTTTTATCGATAAAAAGGGTATTATTTTTTATAGATAGTAATTCCAACCATCTATTGAAATAAGATGAATACAATACGATCAAGAAACACTCATCTTTCTTAACATAATGTTCACATTATAGCTAGCAAAAATATCATGTTATCATATATAATACGGTTAAATAAAACGGTTACATTTGCATTCGATAATAAGACTGAAATAGGAGGACAACATAATGAAAATTGTTGATGAACTTTACAACTTATATAAAAATAAACTAACTGGGGATGAAGAGGATATTGATATGCTCGCCTTTGCTTTTTTAGAAGAAATGAGCAGAGAAGATTTATTACATATTATTCAAGAATTAAATGAACAAGAATTATATGATTTAATGGGTCTTTATTTAATTGAAAGCTTAAAAGGAAAGTTTGCCAGTGAAGATTATCGAAAACCTAATAGCCCTATCTTTACCCATCGAAATGTACACTGAATCGTCCTGTATTTAAATAAAAGGCTGTTGATAAACATCGGCTCACACAGAAAAACGATCATTTATCAAACGGCCTTTTTATTTATCGATTTGTTATGTAATCATATATATTTTTTCCAATCAATGTGGCAGAAACAAGGACAAATAATATTTTCACATAATTTGACCCTTTTGCAATGGCAACGCGAGAACCAATGTAAGCTCCTAAAATCATAGCAATTCCCATCACGAAACCATATAAATAGTACACTGAATCATAACATAAAAAAACGATAAGTGCTGTCAAATTACTTCCGAAATTAAGAACCTTGGCATTGCCAGCGGATTCCACAAAATCAAAACCCATTAAAAGAAAGGAAAATAAAAAGAACGAACCCGTCCCTCCCCCTAAAAAACCATCGTAGAAACCGATTAATGGTACAATGAAAAGAGCAAAGAGAAGCTTCTTTTTCGTCATTCCATTATATGTAGAGTTTATTCCCCATTCTTTTTTCGTAAGTGTATAAATAGTTACTACGATTAAAACAACAAGGATTAACGGCTTAAGTGATTCGGATGGTATTTTTTGTACAACATAAACTCCGATTGCGGAACCAATAATGGAAAGAGGCAAGAGTTTTACTATCAATTTCTTATCCGTTTTTCCATGCCTTATAAAAGAAATCGAACTAGTTAATGATCCCATGGTCGAAGCTAGCTTATTTGTACCTAACGCAATTTGTGGTGGCAATCCGGTAAATAAAAGAGCAGGTAATGATATTAATCCGCCGCCACCAACAACTGAATCAATAAATGCAGCAATAAATCCGGCTCCAATTAAAAAAAGTAGCATTCCAAGATGTAATTCTTCCATAAAAAATACTCCTTTCCTGAACGTCTATTTCCAATTTAGGTAATGATTGACCGATAGACTAATTCCTACCATAACATATTAGTCATGGTCTATTTAGTACAAGCAATAACCAAATTTCGAAAACAGCTTTGTTATAACCCTTATAATATTTAACAAGCTTTCCTAGTCTACTTTATCACAATAAAGGAAAAAGGAGTATTCTTCTTTTTAAAAAGAAATCAAAATAGTACCAAGTTTTATCCTTATCCCCTATAATAGTACAGGATATTTCTTTAGGAACATGCACAAATATTTAGTCTTACTGGTATTACGAAGATTTTTTATGTATCGCATATAGCTGCAGTTTTAGCGAGAAAGGAAAAGAATTCGATGCACATTTATTCCATTATCTTAAGTGTCATTATTTTACTTAACATTATTTTTGCTTTTCTTGTTATCTTCTTTGAAAGAAAAGATCCTATTGCTACATGGGCATGGTTAATGGTACTTACCTTTATCCCTATCCTTGGATTTATTTTATATTTACTTTTCGGCCAAAATTTACGAAATAGAAAGTTATTTCAGTGGGATGAGCGAAAAAAACTCGGAATAGAGCCCATTTTAGCTTCCCAACTTTTACAAATAAGCTCTAACCAATTGCGCACTACGAATGAAGTAATTCGAAAAAATCAAGATTTAATTTATATGAATTTATTTAACAACGATGCCGTTCTCACAGAAAACAATGCTGTAGAAATCTTTACAGATGGGAACCAGAAATTCAAGCAATTATTTACAGATATCAAAAATGCAAAAAAGTCGATCCATTTACAGTACTATATTCTTAAAAATGATGGTATTGGCTCAGATCTTATTAGCCTACTCGTTGAAAAAGCAAAAGAAGGAGTAGAAGTTCGTTTATTATATGATGAGCTTGGCTCCAGAACATTGCGTAAAAAGGTTTTCAAAGAATTGCGGGCAGCAGGTGGATTTGTTGAAGTATTTTTCCCAAGTAAATTTCATTTAGTCAATTTACGCCTAAATTATCGAAATCATAGAAAACTGGGAATTATTGATGGAAAAATTGGCTATATCGGTGGATTTAATGTTGGAGATGAATATTTAGGGCTTCATCCGAAATTTGGCTATTGGAGAGATACTCACTTACGCATAGTGGGTACAGCTGTATATGCCATTCAAACAAGATTTATTCTCGACTGGAATCAAGCCTCACATTTACATGCAATTAATTATTCACCTGACTATTTTCCAGGAAAAATTGAGGAGATTATCGGGAATATCGGCATGCAAATTGTATCAAGCGGTCCTGATTCAGAATGGGAGCAGATAAAGAATGGCTATATTAAGATGATTACTTCCGCAAAAGAAAGTGTTTATATTCAAACACCTTATTTTATTCCCGATGCAAGCTTACTGGATACATTAAGAATTGCTGCACTCTCTGGAATCGACGTAAAAATAATGATTCCTAACAAACCTGATCATATGTTTGTCTATTGGGCAACCTATTCTTATATCGGTGAAATGCTAAAAGCTGGAGCGAAAATTTATATATACGAAAATGGATTTATCCATGCTAAAACGATTTTAGTCGATCGAAAAATCGCTTCTGTTGGAACTGCCAATATTGATATGAGAAGCTTTAGACTTAATTTTGAAGTGAATGCTTTTATTTATAGTGAACAAATCGCTAATGAATTAACAGATGACTTC
>NZ_JVDT01000186.1 GCF_001076885.1 Bacillus sp. 522_BSPC | reverse complement strand
ATAGCGAGAAGGTCACACCCGTTCCCATACCGAACACGGAAGTTAAGCTTCTAAAGCGCCGATGGTAGTTGGGGGTTCTCCCCCTGTGAGAGTAGGACGTCGCCAGGCCACTAAAAGACCTAAAAGCTTTATTGCTTTTAGGTCTTTTTTTACGTAAATAAAATACTAAATCAGAACAGATGCGCTAACTAGTGATGAGTAATAGATTATATCTTTGTGACTTTAGACAATATATTAAATTGGGGACATAGCTACTTCATTTCGCTAATTCATCCTATTACTTCGTACTTAAACATCAAATAATGGAGTTAACAATTATATATCTCCTTACTAAAATAAATGAAGAAATCAGCCACAATATTAGTGAGTTTTTTCAAAAAAAAACCGACTTTCTTCTATTATATATATTTTCAGATTTATCTGTCTTTTATTGAAGAATATAAAATTGTTTACTTCTTTCTTATTAGGTAATTATAAGTATAATATAGGAATAGTAAATACATATGGGAGTGAGCAAATACATGCTTGAAAATAGTGTTACGATGGTATTGATTATTCTCATAATCAATATTGTCTACGTTTCTTTTTTCACGATACGAATGATTTTAACTTTAAAGGGCCAACGTTATTTAGCTGCATTTATCAGCATGATAGAGGTAGTCATTTATGTTATAGGTTTAGGGTTGGTTTTGGATAATTTGGATCAAATTCAGAACTTAGTTGCCTATGCTATCGGATATGGTATAGGAGTAATTGTTGGAATGAAAATTGAGGAGAAGCTAGCTTTAGGATATATAACAGTTAATGTTATAACAAAGGAATATGATAGAGATTTGCCTAATTCTTTAAGAACTAAAGGATATGGTGTAACAACTTGGGCTGCACAGGGGCTAGAAGGCGATCGTATGTCTTTGCAAATATTGACTCCTCGAAAATATGAATTAAAATTATATCAGACAATTAAAGAGTTGGACCCAAAAGCATTTATAATTGCATATGAGCCAAAAGCGATTTATGGTGGATTCTGGGTGAAAAGTGTTAAGAAAGGAAAATTGTTTAATGAGTAAGAAAAAAAGATTTGAAGTACAAATAAATGAGACGATTAATGATTGTCTAGAAAGAATGAAGAAGGAAGGTTATACGCCAATAAAACGGATGGAAAAGCCGGTTTTTAAGGAAATAAAGGTGAATGGTCAAATGTCTTATGAGCCAGTATCACAACAAATTATCTTTGAAGCAATACAGCTAGAAGGTTAAATCACGAACAATAAAATCATATTTATATTAATTGTTCGACATTTACTGTTGACAATATATAAATATGCTTGTTAAGATGGTATAGTGTTAATTAAAAAAGACGGAAATAAAATAAATTAAATAGCCCTCATATAATAATGGGAATATGGCCCATAAGTTTCTACCCGGTAACCGTAAAATACTGGACTATGAGGGAAAGTGAATGAAAACGAGCTGAAAAAAGTAGAGTATACTTTATTCAGGTTTATTTAAGCTCTGGACAGATACTTTCTCTCTTTTAGTGTAGAAAAGTGTTCTGGCTAGGGCTTTTTAAATGGAATCAGGAGGGAGAACATGACCGCATCTGTTGGTGTTATCATGGGGAGTAAATCAGATTGGGAAACAATGAAGCATGCGTGTGGAATATTAGATCAACTGGAAGTAGATTACGAGAAAAAAGTGGTCTCTGCTCATCGTACTCCTGACTTAATGTTTGAATATGCCGAAAGCGCGAGAGATAGAGGAATGAAAGTAATTATTGCCGGAGCAGGTGGAGCGGCACATCTTCCAGGCATGATTGCGGCTAAGACAACTTTGCCTGTTATAGGAGTTCCTGTTCAATCAAGAGCTTTAAATGGACTGGATTCTCTATTATCAATTGTACAAATGCCTGGTGGAGTGCCAGTTGCTACTGTAGCAATTGGTAAAGCTGGTGCGACGAATGCAGGACTTCTTGCAGCCCAAATACTAGGTGCTACAGACTTAGAATTAGCAGAAAGACTTTTTTCCATGAGAGAAAGAACAAAAAAAGAAGTAATGGAAAGTAGTGATGAGCTTGTCTAATAAAGTAATACTGCCAGGTCAAACAATTGGTATTATAGGTGGCGGTCAGTTAGGACGAATGATGGCAATCGCTGCAAAAGCACAAGGGTTTAGAATTGCAGTATTAGATCCAACCGAAGATTCTCCTTGTGGGCAAGTAGCTGATTATAAAATTATCGATGCCTATGATAGTTTATCAGCTATAAAAAAATTAGCAGAAGTAAGTGATGTAATAACTTATGAATTTGAAAATATAGATGCAGCTTGTCTAGATTGGTTAACCAATAATGCTAACGTTCCACAAGGTTCTGCTGTTCTTGAAATTACACAGGATCGAGTAAAGGAAAAAAAAGCAATAGAGCAAGCTGGAGTTAAGATAGCTCCATATGTAGTTGTTGAAAAAACAAGTGATATTTATAGTGGTTTAGCACAATTAGGCTATCCAGCTGTTTTAAAAACAGCCCGTGGAGGTTATGATGGAAAAGGCCAATATGTTATTAAAGAAAGCAGTCAAATAACAGAAGCGGAAAAGCTTTTAAACAATGGAGTTTGTGTATTAGAAAAATGGATTCCTTTTAATAAGGAAATATCGGTTATTATCACTAGAAGTGGAAAGGGAGAGGCTACTGTTTTTCCAGTTAGTGAAAATATCCATCTTAATAATATTTTGCATGAATCAATCGTTCCGGCTCGAATTAGCGACGTGGCAAAAGACTTAGCGATTGAAAAAGCAAGTAAGCTTGCTGAGAATCTACATTTAGTAGGAACACTAGCAGTAGAAATGTTCCTGACAGAAGACGAAGAGATTTATATTAATGAGTTGGCTCCTAGACCACATAATTCTGGGCATTATACAATTGAGGCGTGCGAGACTTCACAGTTTGAACAGCATATCCGTGCGGTGTGTAATTGGCCGTTAGCGAGCACTAGACTATTAAGACCTGCTGTCATGGTTAATATTCTCGGTCAACATCAAGGACAGATGATTGATAGGATTCCTGATTTACAGGATTGGAAAATTCATCTTTATGGAAAACTGGAACCAAAGGAAAATAGGAAAATGGGGCATGCAACCTTACTTCGCTCATCTGTTGAAATAGCATTAGATGAAATCGAGAATACAAACGTATGGAATGTGCAGACAGAAAAAATCGGAGGATAAACAATGATCGATCGTTACACAAGACCAGAAATGGGAAACATTTGGACAGAGGAAAATCGCTTTAAAGCATGGTTAGAAGTAGAAATTTTGGCATGTGAAGCTTGGGTGAAGCTTGGTGAAATCCCAGCAGAAGATGTTAAAAAGATCCGCGAAAATGCTTCGTTTGATATCGAGCGCATTAAAGAAATTGAGCTAGATACAAGACATGATGTTGTAGCATTTACAAGAGCAGTATCTGAAACACTAGGAGAAGAAAGAAAATGGGTACATTATGGTTTAACTTCTACAGATGTTGTTGATACAGCACTTTCATACTTAATTAAACAAGCAAATGAGATTATATTAAAAGATGTAGAGAACTTTATTGAAGTTTTGAAGAATAAAGCACAAGAACATAAATACACCGTTATGATGGGGCGTACACATGGAGTTCATGCTGAACCAACTACTTTTGGCCTAAAGCTTGCCCTATGGTATGAAGAAATGAAACGTAACCTTGAAAGATTTAAAGCAGCAGCTGAAGGAATTGAATATGGCAAGATTTCCGGTGCGGTAGGAACTTATGCTAATATTGATCCCTTTGTGGAGCAATATGTATGTGAAGAATTAGGATTAAAACCAGCACCGATTTCTACGCAAACGTTGCAACGTGATCGTCATGCGGATTATATGTCTACTCTAGCTTTAATCGCTACTTCTATTGAAAAATTCGCAGTGGAAATTCGTGGATTGCAAAAAAGTGAAACAAGAGAGGTAGAAGAATTTTTCGCTAAAGGACAAAAAGGGTCTTCTGCTATGCCGCATAAACGTAACCCAATCGGTTCAGAAAACATGGCAGGTCTTGCACGTGTTATTCGTGGTTATATGCTAACAGCGTATGAAAATGTCCCATTATGGCATGAAAGAGATATTTCCCATTCTTCTGCAGAGCGTATCATTATTCCAGATGCAACGATTGCATTGAATTATATGTTAAACCGTTTCAGCAATATCGTGAAAAACCTAACTGTATTCCCTGATAATATGAAGCGTAATATGGATCGTACGCTTGGTTTAATTTACTCACAACGAGTATTACTTGCTCTAATTGATAAGGGGCTTACAAGAGAAGAAGCGTATGACACTGTACAGCCTAGGGCAATGGAATCTTGGGAAAAGCAAGTACCGTTCCGTCAGCTAGTAGATAGCGATGCAGTAATTTCTTCTAAGTTAACAAAAGAAGAGATTGATGATTGCTTTGATTATCACTTCCATATTAAACATGTTGATACGATTTTTGATCGTCTTGGATTATAAAAAAATAGGAGCTGTCACATAAAATGACAGCTCTACTACAAACAGTGGAAACTGAATATACCGAATTTTAAGCAAGATAGCGCAAGTAAGAATTTTTCGTTTTATCCCTAATTTTTTTGATAAGGAGACTCTTCAAATGGAAAAGAGAGCTTTATTGTATGAAGGAAAAGCAAAAAGAGTGTATAAAACTTCAGATGAGGATATTGTTTGGCTGGAATATAAAGATTGCGCTACTGCCTTTAATGGTGAGAAGAAAGCGACTATAACAGGCAAAGGTCGATTAAACAATGAGATTACTAGTTTACTATTCTTAAAGTTAAAAGACTTTGGTATTCCATCACATTTTGTCGAAAAATTGTCCGAAACGGAACAGCTTGTAAAGAAAGTGGATATTATCCCATTAGAAGTAGTTGTTCGTAATCTAGCAGCGGGAAGTTTTTCAAAAAGATTAGGAATAGAAGAGGGCAATCCGTTATCAAAGCCATTGGTTGAATTTTACTACAAGGATGATGCACTAGGGGATCCAATGATTACGGAAGACCATATCGAAGAATTAAAGCTTGCATCAACAGAGGAAGTTGCATTTTTAAAGAAAAAGGCACTAGAAGTAAACGAAGTATTAAGCAAATTTTTTGGTGAACTGGGAATTAACTTAGTGGATTTCAAATTAGAATTTGGAAAAGACAAAGATGGAAATATTCTTCTTGCTGATGAAATTTCGCCAGATACATGCCGACTTTGGGATAAAGAAACAAATGCGAAATTAGATAAAGATGTATTCCGTCGTGATTTAGGTAATCTAACAGATGCATACGAAAATATTTTAGCGAGACTAGGGGGAAGTCAACATGTTTAAGGTTAAAGTATATATCACATTGAGAGAAAGTGTATTAGATCCACAAGGTAATGCAGTGAAGGGATCTTTGCATTCGTTAAATTATAAAGAAGTAGAAGATGTACGTATCGGTAAATACCTAGAATTAACCATTGATAAATCAGAAAGAAACATTGATGAGCTAGTGAAGGAAATGTGTGAAAAGCTACTTGCTAATACAGTAATAGAGGATTACCGCTATGAGGTGGAGGAGGTTGTTGCACAGTGAAGTTTGCAGTAATCGTATTTCCAGGATCCAATTGTGATGTTGATATGTTTCATGCGGTGAAAGATGAGCTTGGTGAAGAAGTAGAATATGTATGGCATGATACAGACAGCTTAGAAGGCTTTGATGGAATTTTGCTACCTGGAGGATTCTCTTATGGTGACTATCTTCGTACAGGAGCGATTGCAAGATTCAGTAATGTAATGAAGGAAGTAGTGAAAGCAGCAGAAGCGGGCAAACCAGTTCTTGGTGTATGCAATGGATTCCAAATACTATTAGAAGCAGGTTTACTGCCTGGTGCAATGAGAAGAAATGAAAGCTTAAAGTTTATCTGTAAGCCAGTTGAACTGCAGGTAGCAAATAATAATACGATGTTCTCCTCTGCATATACAGAAAACGAAGTAATCACTGTCCCGATTGCTCACGGAGAAGGAAATTACTACTGTGATGAGGAAACATTAGCAAACTTAAAAGCAAATAATCAAATTGTCTTTACTTATAATGGTACAAATCCAAACGGAAGTTTAGAAAATATTGCTGGAATCACAAATGAAAAAGGAAATGTCCTTGGCATGATGCCACATCCAGAAAGAGCAGTAGATGAGCTATTAGGTGGAGCAGATGGTCTGAAAATATTTAAATCAATCGTTAGTCAGTGGAGGGAAGCAAATGTCGTTCAGCTTTGAGCCAAGTCCAGAACAAATTAAATCAGAAGAAATTTACAAACAAATGGGTGTGACGGATGAAGAGTTTGCGATGGTAGAAGGAATTCTTGGTCGCCTTCCTAACTATACAGAGATCGGGTTATTTTCCGTTATGTGGTCAGAACATTGTAGTTATAAAAACTCTAAGCCTGTATTAAAGAAGTTTCCGATAACAGGACCTCAAGTATTACAAGGACCTGGTGAGGGTGCAGGGATTGTAGATATCGGCGATGGCCAAGCGGTAGCGTTTAAAATCGAAAGCCATAACCATCCATCAGCTATTGAACCATATCAAGGAGCTGCAACAGGTGTAGGTGGAATTATCCGTGATGTATTCTCGATGGGGGCAAGACCAATTGCTATTCTTAACTCTTTACGATTTGGAGAATTGGATAATGAACGTACGAAATATCTATTTAAAGAAGTAGTTGCAGGAATTGCTGGCTATGGTAACTGTATTGGTATTCCGACAGTTGGCGGAGAAATTGCTTTTGATGATTCCTATGCAGGCAACCCGCTTGTTAATGCAATGTGTGTTGGTTTAATTAATCATGAGGATATTAAAAAAGGCCAGGCACACGGTGTTGGTAATACGGTAATGTATGTTGGTGCAAAAACAGGTCGTGACGGTATTCATGGTGCGACATTTGCTTCTGAAGAATTAACAGAGAACTCCGATGAAAAGCGTCCTGCTGTTCAAGTAGGAGATCCATTTATGGAAAAGCTTCTTCTTGAAGCGTGTCTTGAATTGATTCAATCAGATGCATTAGTTGGTATTCAAGATATGGGTGCTGCAGGACTGGCAAGCTCTAGTGCAGAAATGGCAAGTAAAGCAGGTTCTGGTATTGAAATGAATTTAGACTTAGTTCCACAGCGTGAAACAGGAATGACTGCCTATGAAATGATGCTTTCTGAATCACAAGAACGTATGTTGATTGTTGTGAAAAAAGGAAGAGAACAGGAAATCAAAGATCTTTTCCATAAATATGATTTAGAGGCAGTAGCAATTGGTGTTGTAACAGATGATAAAATGCTTCGTCTTCTTCATAAGGGAGAAGTAGTAGCAAATGTTCCAGCAGATGCTTTAGCTGAGGATGCACCTGTCTATCATAAGCCATCTAGTGAACCCGCTTATTACCGGGAGTTCCAAGCGATGGAAAACTATATTCCTACTGTAAAGAACTATGGGGAAACACTTATTAATCTATTAAAGCAGCCTACTATTGCAAGCAAAGAGTGGGTTTATGATCAATATGACTATATGGTTCGTACTAATACAGTAGTTGCACCAGGTTCTGATGCAGCAGTAGTACGTATTCGCGGAACGAAAAAAGCTTTAGCAATGACAACAGACTGTAATGCGAGATACTTATACTTAGACCCAGAAACAGGCGGCAAGATTGCAGTAGCAGAAGCAGCTCGCAATATCGTATGTTCTGGTGCAGAACCACTTGCTATTACTGACAACTTGAATTTTGGAAATCCAGAGAAACCGGAGATTTTCTGGCAAATTGAAAAAGCAGCAGACGGAATTAGCGAAGCTTGCTTAGCATTAAATTCACCAGTAATCGGCGGGAATGTCTCTTTATATAACGAAACGAATGGAACAGCTATTTACCCTACTCCTGTTATTGGAATGGTTGGATTAGTAAAAGATACGAAAGATATCACTACACAAAGTTTTAAAGCAGCTGGGGACTTAATCTATGTGCTCGGAGAAACAAAAGCAGAGTTTGGTGGAAGTGAATTGCAAAAAATGCTAGAAGGATCTATTTCTGGAAAAGCACCTTCCTTAGACTTAGAAGTGGAAAAAGCTTATCAACAAGCAGTTCTAGAAGCAATTCGCACAGGCGTTGTTGAGTCCGCTCATGATTTAGCTGAGGGTGGTTTGGCAGTTGCTGTTGCAGAAAGCTTAATTAGCTCAAAAGGCTTAGGAGCAAAAGTTAATGTTAAAGAAGATGCAGTAACAGCACTTTTCAGTGAATCACAATCACGTTTCTTGCTTTCTATTAAACCAGAAAACAAAGAGATTTTTGAAAAATTAGTTCCTGCTACACTAGTAGGAGAAGTTACAGATACAGCCGTTCTTACCATAAGCCAAGGGGAAACTATTCTAGTAAATGAACAGGTTGATTCGTTAATGGATGCCTGGAGAGGAGCAATTCCATGCTTGCTGAAATAAGAGGGTTAAACGAAGAATGTGGCATTTTTGGTGTTTGGGGACATGAGGATGCATCTCAATTAGCATATTATGGACTGCATAGCCTACAGCATCGTGGCCAAGAAGGAACTGGTATTGTAGCAACAGATGGGGAAAAGTTAAAAGGAATTAAAGGAGAAGGGTTAGTCTCCGAAATTTTTACCCAAGAAGCAATTAAAGAATTGTCTGGAAAAGCTGCAATTGGGCATGTACGTTATGCAACAGCAGGAGGCGGAGGATATGAAAATGTCCAGCCTCTTCTGTTCCATTTCCAAAGCGGAAGCATGGCACTTGCCCACAACGGAAATTTGGTAAATGCGACAGCTTTAAAAAGCCAGCTTGAAGCACAAGGAAGTATTTTTCAAACAAGCTCTGATACAGAAGTTCTTGCCCATTTAATTAGAAGAGGCGGTTTTTCGGCATTTAAGGAAAGAGTGAAAAATGCGCTGACAATGATAAAAGGAGCGTATGCTTTTCTTATCTTAACGGAAACAGAATTAATGGTTGCCCTAGATCCAAATGGCATGCGTCCCCTTTCTTTAGGAAAATTAGGAGATGCGTATGTTGTTGCATCTGAAACATGTGCATTTGACGTAGTCGGAGCGGAGTTTGTTCGTGATATTTTACCAGGCGAACTTTTAATCATTGATGACAACGGCTTCCGTTCAGAGATGTTCTCTGTCGCTTCTAATATTGCCATGTGCACAATGGAGTATGTTTATTTCTCTAGACCGGATAGCAATATAAATGGAATCAATGTGCATACTGCTCGTAAAAATCTTGGGAAAAGATTAGCAATCGAGGCACCTATTGAAGCAGATGTAGTAACTGGAGTACCGGATTCTAGTATTTCAGCAGCAATCGGATATGCGGAAGCTACTGGTATTCCGTATGAGCTTGGTTTGATTAAAAATCGCTATGTTGGTCGAACATTTATTCAGCCTTCCCAGTCTCTTCGTGAGCAAGGTGTTAAGATGAAGCTTTCTGCTGTACGCGGAGTAGTAGAAGGAAAAAGAGTAATTATGGTCGATGATTCAATCGTTCGTGGCACAACAAGTAAACGTATTGTGACTATGTTAAGAGAAGCAGGAGCAACAGAAGTGCACGTCCTAATCAGTTCCCCACCAATTAAAAATCCTTGCTTCTATGGAATTGATACATCAACAAAAGAAGAGTTGATTGCATCGAAATATTCAGTAGAAGAACTTCGTGAATTAATTGGAGCTGACTCTCTTATCTTCCTAAGCACAGAAGGAATGATTGATGCAATTGGCAGAACAGATGATGGGGAAAATAGAGGACATTGCCTTGCTTGCTTTACTGGTAGGTACCCAACAGAAATTTATCCCAACGCGGATCATCCATACGAGAAAGTATAAAGATAAGAAGCTAAGATCCAAATGGAATGAAAAAAATTATACTTCTTTAACTGTTAAAAATAAAAGAAAAGCGGCATGAATAAATGTCGCTTTTCCACCTGAATCAAACTAGACTTTTCGATATTTTAGGAGGCATAAAATGGCTGAAGCTTATAAACAAGCAGGAGTTAATATAGAGGCAGGCTATGAAGCAGTGACAAGAATGAAAAAGCATGTGAAAAAAACAACTCGTCCAGGTGTTATGGGTGGATTAGGCGGATTTGGCGGCATGTTCGATTTATCTGTCCTTCATTTAAATAATCCTGTTTTGGTATCAGGGACAGATGGAGTAGGAACAAAGTTAATGCTTGCTTTTATGCTTGATAAGCATGACACAATTGGAATTGATGCTGTGGCAATGTGTGTGAACGATATTGTCGTTCAAGGGGCAGAACCTATCTATTTCCTTGACTATATTGCTTGTGGAAAAGCAGACCCTAGTAAAATCGAGGCGATTGTCAAAGGAATTGCAGATGGCTGCGAACAAGCCGGCTGTGCTTTAGTTGGCGGTGAAACTGCTGAGATGCCAGGAATGTATGATGAGGAAGAATATGATTTAGCAGGATTTGCTGTCGGAGCTTGTGAAAAAGAAAAGCTAGTAACTGGCGAAAAAATCCAAGCTGGAGATGTATTGATTGGCCTAGCATCAAATGGAATTCATAGCAATGGCTACTCTCTTGTCCGAAAATTATTTTTTGACAAAGCCAATATGTCTCTATCTGATTATATCGAGGAATTCGGTTGTACGTTAGGAGAAGAATTGATCAAGCCGACTAAAATTTACGTCAAATCAGTGCTATCTGCTTTAAAGGAATTTGAGATTAAAGGTCTTGCTCATATTACTGGCGGCGGCTTTATCGAAAATATTCCAAGAATGCTTCCAGAAGGCTTCGGAATGGAACTGGATGAATCAAACTGGGAAGTACCAGCTGTTTTTGAAAAAATGGAGCAAATTGGTGAAATCGATCGTAAAGAAATGTATAACATCTTTAATATGGGCACTGGAATGGTGCTTGCTGTCAGCAAAGAAGAAGAGGAGCAAGTAATTGACCATTTTACTCGTATTGGGGAAAAGGCGTATACAATTGGTAAAGTAACAGATGACGGGGAAATAAATATCATCCTCAAATAGTGTTGGAGGAATGTATATGAAGCGGATTGCTGTTTTTGCTTCTGGTAATGGTTCAAACTTTCAGGCAATAGTAAATGCGGTAAAACGAGAGGAGCTAAATACCTCTATTACCCTATTAGTCTCTGATAAACCGGGAGCTTTTGTTATTGATAGAGCGATGAAGGAAGAAATACCTACCTTTGTTTTTGCAGCGAAGAATTATCAGGAAAAGGCAAACTATGAACGAGAGATTTTAAAGCATTTAAAAGCAAATGAAGTTGACTTAATTGTTCTAGCAGGATATATGAGATTAATAGGTGAAACACTTTTACAAGCTTATTCTGGAAAAATTATCAATATTCACCCGTCGCTATTGCCAGCTTTTCCAGGCAAGGACGCAATTGGCCAAGCATTAAAGGCTAAAGTTTCGCAAACAGGCATCACGATTCATTACGTTGACGCTGGAATGGATACAGGCCCCATCATTGCCCAAGAGGCCATTACTTTGTCAGACAAAGAAACAAGAGAAAGCATTCAGGAAAAAATTCAAGCATTGGAGCACCGACTTTATCCAAGCGTTATACAACACTTACTTCATAAAAAAGAAGTATTCCATCAATAGACGAACAGATAAACTAAAAAGACCATCATACTTAAGATATCAACAGGCATGAAATATCAGGGGGAATAATGATGAAAAAAAGAGCGTTAATTAGTGTTTCTGATAAAACAGGTATTACAGATTTTGCAAAAGAGCTACATGAATTAGGATTTGAGTTAATTTCTACAGGCGGAACAAAAAAAGCAATTCAAGATAGTGGGATTCCTGTAATGAGTGTTAGCGAGGTCACTGGATTTCCTGAAATTCTAGAAGGAAGAGTGAAAACATTAAATCCGTATATTCATGGTGGGTTGCTTGCGAAATTTAATGAGCCAAGCCATATTGCCCAATTAGAAGAGCATAAAATTGACCCAATTCAAATCGTTTGTGTTAATTTATATCCTTTCCAACAAACGATTGCTAAGCCAGATGTAACGGTGGAAGATGCGATTGAAAATATAGATATCGGCGGACCAACAATGCTTCGTGCTTCAGCAAAGAATCACCAGTATGTAACGGTAGTGGTAGATCCTGTTGATTATCAAACCGTTATTTCTGAATTAAAGCAAGATAAGGAAGTATCGTTTGAAACGAGACGAAGACTTGCAGCAAAAGTATTCCGTCATACAGCAGCTTATGATGCTATGATTGCAGAATATATGACAGAGCTTACGCAAGAAGAAACACCAGAAAAATTAACAGTTACATATGAGTTGAAGCAATCCTTGCGCTATGGAGAGAATCCACATCAAAAGGCAGCATTTTACCGTAAACCACTTGGATCTGATTTCTCGATTGCTAATGCAACTCAATTACATGGAAAAGAACTATCTTATAACAATATCAACGATGCAGATGCAGCAATCCAAATTGTAAAAGAGTTTGCAGAGCCTGCTGCAGTTGCGATTAAGCATAGTAATCCATGTGGAGTTGGAACAGGAGAAGATATTTTTACTGCTTTCACAAAAGCTTTTGAAGCAGATCCAGTTTCTATCTTCGGTGGGATTATTGCGTTAAATAGAGAAGTAGATGCAGAGACAGCTCAAAAACTACATGAAATTTTCTTGGAAATTGTCATTGCCCCTTCTTATTCCCAAGAGGCTTTAGATATTTTACAAGGAAAGAAAAATATTCGTTTATTAACGATTCCTTTTGAAACAGGTAGCAGCAAAGAAATGAAATTCACTTCTATTGAGGGTGGATTATTAACACAAGATTTTGACCGCTATTCTTTAGATGATGCAACGATTACAATCCCTACAGAGAAGAAACCTACAGATGAAGAGTGGGAAGCTCTTAAATTCGGCTGGAAAATCGTTAAGCATGTTAAATCAAATGCAATTGTAGTGAATAACAAAGAAATGACACTTGGGGTTGGTGCTGGCCAAATGAATCGCGTCGGGTCTGCAAAAATTGCCTTAGAACAGGCTGGTGAGAAAGCAGTGGGTGCAGTGTTAGCATCTGATGCATTTTTCCCAATGGATGATACGGTTGAAGCGGCTGCCAAAGCAGGAGTTACAGCGATTATTCAAACAGGTGGAAGTATTCGTGATGAAGATTCCATCAAAAAAGCAAACGAATATGGAATTGCAATGGTATTAACAGGAGTAAGACATTTCAAACATTAATATCTTTAAGCTTGGGGGATATAAGAGAATGAAAGTACTCGTTATTGGCCGCGGTGGTCGGGAGCATGCAATTTGTACAAAAGTAAGGGAAAGTGAAAAAGTGGACACTGTTTTTGTGGCGCCAGGAAATGTTGGAATGACCGATGTCGCAGAACGTATTGCGATAGAAGAAACAGAGGTAGCGAAACTGGTCGATTTTGCCTTAACGCAAAAGATTGATTTAACTATTGTAGGTCCAGAAGTACCGTTACTTCTTGGGGTGGTTGATCAGTTTCAAGCTGCTGGCTTAAAAGTTTTTGGCCCAAATCAACGTGCCGCTGAAATAGAAGGAAGCAAATCATTCGCTAAAGACTTAATGAAGAAATATCAAATTCCAACTGGAGAATACCAAACTTTTTCTGATTATAAGGCGGCGAAAGCGTATATTGAGGAAAAAGGTGCACCGATTGTTATTAAAGCAGACGGATTAGCAGCAGGAAAAGGTGTAACTGTTGCGATGAACATGGAAGAGGCTCTAGAGAGCATCCAGGAAATGCTTGTTGGCGAAAAATTCGGAAGTGCTTCTGCAACAGTCGTTATTGAGGAATTTTTAGCTGGCGAAGAATTTTCTTTAATGTCCTTTGTGGATGGAGATACGGTAATACCTTTGGAAATTGCCCAAGATCATAAACGTGCCTTTGATGGAGATAAAGGGCCAAATACAGGGGGGATGGGAGCTTATTCTCCTGTTCCACACATCGATCCAGAAATCGTGCAAACGGCAATTGAAACAATAGTCAAACCAACTGCAAAAGCGATGATAGCAGAAGGCAGAACATTTACAGGCATTTTATATGCTGGCTTAATCGCTACAGATAAAGGGCCAAAGGTAATCGAATTTAATGCAAGACTAGGTGATCCAGAAACACAAGTTATCTTACCGCGCATGAAGTCCGATTTAGTGGAAGTTATTTTGTCTGTATTAAATGGAGACACTCCAACTATTGAATGGTATGAAGAGGAAATGCTAGGAGTAGTTATTGCGTCAAAAGGCTATCCGGAGGCATATGAAAAAGGCGTTGTTATCCATGGCTTAGACAAAATGGAAGATGTCTCTATTTTTCATGCTGGAACGAACTTAAATGAAGCAGGGGCATTTACAACTGATGGCGGTCGAGTTTTATTAATTGCTGCCAAGAGCCATACTTTAAAAGATGCACAGGATAAAGTATATAAAGAGCTAGAGAAATTAGAGAGCGATGGCGTTTTTTATCGAAATGACATCGGCTTTAAAGCGATAAAATAAGAAGGAATCTCCGTATGTAGCATTGATTTAGTCGATGATTGCATATGGGGATTCTTTTGTTAATGGTATATGGTGTGGTAATAGAGGAAGAGGAAGCGTCTCTAAGCCCAAAATCAAGCAATAGTCGTCTTCGAGGTAACAGAGGAGTCGTCTCTGAGCCCAAAATCAA
>NZ_JVDT01000185.1 GCF_001076885.1 Bacillus sp. 522_BSPC | reverse complement strand
AGTAGCTTTATTTAAGAGCTAAATTAAAGATTGTTCGTCTTTAATGACTAGTTATTTAGTTTTGTCCCAGCCTCTAAACTAACTATGGGGCCTTATAAAAGAGAGAATCTATTTAAACTCTTCTCTCAAATGGAGATTGATTTACTTTTCATATATCCATCTCTCTGCAAGCTCTGGAAAATCAATATATGGATTCCGATTTCCCTGTAAGTCATAGATAGCAAGGTTACGATGTTTTTCATACAAAGATACCGGAAATTTCTGATGCCACTCTAGTAAAACCTCCAGATTTACTAGATTATTGTCCATTATTCCAATATATCGAGTCATAAAATAAAAGGTTGCTCTCGCAACAATTCCCTTTCCATATTCAGGTTCAAACTTCCCTTCATCCGCCTTTCCACAGCCTTCCTGTATACCTAAAATAGAGCTTTCTGGAACATAGTCAGGAAAATCCGCATAAGGGCTGTTTCCACGGCGGCTGTTACACGAGGGATCACAGGCAAATAAATGATGTAAATCCCCTCTCATTGGCTGACGTTTATCAAACCAAGACTGAGGTACTACATGCTCACAGTTTAACGTGACCTTATCGGATAAACTATTACTATTAATACCTGTCTCTTCAAGCATACGAATATCCTTTTCTATAACAGCTAGCGGATCCATTTCCTTCCCTGAATAAATACTTTTAAGTTTCCCATTCTCATTAAGATCGACCCATGGATAAACATAACGATGAGGTGCATAACCTAACTTATTTTGATGTGTTTTTTCTAGTAACTCATGCATCGTTTTTCTATCAAGCGAGCTATCTTTATAATATGTTTGTTTCATTTCTTTGTCTCTATTCTCTTCATAATAAGCGTGGTTATTGCTGTACTCTAAATAGGTTGCTTTTGCTATATCTAGTTCCTGTACTAGCATTTCTTGAATCTCAAATTTCTGGTTTTGATTCGATTCTACTTCCTGATTTGAAGCCATGTTTTCTTTTCGCTGCATCTTCTTCCCTCCTATAGGATTAAATGGAAGATAATTCATGATATTATTAATAGTTTAACAATTATAACTATTTATTCACAGCTACTTTCGAAGTAATTTCTTTTTAACTATTAAAATATGGCATGAACTTATCCGCATAATAGTGAGTTTTCCAAGAATAAAAAAACAAAACAGCATTCCTCAAATTGACCGAGGAATACTGTTTTGTTATGATGATTTCTGTTTTACTTAATCGAAAAAATAGTAAACAATCTTTCCCTTCTAAATGGAAAATTTCTTTGATTCCATCCCCATGCATTAACAACAAACAATTATTTGGCGTATAAACTTCCCCTTTTTAACTTCACACCGATCTACTATTTCAAAACCTACTTCATTTAGTATTTCATCTATATCTTCCGTTGTCACGACGACCATTTTTTTCGCAAAGCGACGTGCGCATTGAAGCATTTCAAATTTTTCCTTATCTGACACGACGGAGCAAAGGTTATAAGGCATGTCTATAATGGCAACATCATACATTTCTGTTATGTCTCTGATATCTCTTAAGAATACTGGTCCAGAAAGGTCAAAATGTGCGAGATTATTACGAATGCCTTTCATTACTAAAGGATTGTTGTCACTACCTGTTATATTAACTCCCATCGATAAGCCCTCTACCAATACTGTCCCGATGCCACAGCATGGATCAATCACCTTAACACCCGTTAATTCTGGAACCGCAATATTCACTAGTGCTCTGGCCACTCTTGTATTTAATGCCGTTGAGTAATTGTGAGGCTTTTGTTGATGAATAAGCCAAATACCTTGGTTTTCCGAATAGCATCCGAAATACCATTTTCCTTTTAACTTGGTAATCGCGAAAACTATCTCAGGATGTTGTAGATTCGCTACACCTGGAATGAGGCATCCAACTTGTCTAGCGATCGCTTTCCTTTCTTCAAAACCCATTTTATCTAGGGGATCTATATCTCGATAGTTGATGCCAATTACCTTATAAGTACTATTCCACGCAGGCATGGCTTCAACCTTTTTTAATAAATCTTCCAACGTATCACCCTTAAATAGAACTTCTATTTTTCCTTTTATAAAAGGACTCCTACTTGGGTCTACATTCATCCTGCTCTCTAATATAAAGGCATATAAGTTAGCGCGAAATAGGGAACGAACTTCCAATTTACATAAATGCTCTTCTTCTTCAGCATAATTAAATGTATATAAAAAGGTGTTTGGCACTACACTATTTTGGCTCAAGTTCTTTCTCTCCCTTTTTTTGGATAAGCCCCTTTAGCTGTTCCATTTTTTCAATCTCAAAATGCCATACTCTTGATTAGGAGTATGGCTATCCTGTCTTTCCTATAATTCTTACATGTTAGATTTGGTAAAGCCTTCTTCTTTTAGATATTCACGCGCTTCCATATAGCTTGAAAAACTATTTTCTAAATTTACTCCGGCATATATATTCCAAAACCCTTCTTCTTGAAGAAGGAGGAGCGTATTATTTTCAGAGTCAGCCCATTTTTCTTCTTCTATTGCTTCTTCTTCAATCGTCTCTCCTTCTAGTGCATTAGGTTCTAATGATTGAATAGATTTTTCGATAATTTCTCTTAATTCTTCCTCTGAAAAATCTCGAATATTCACCATCCCTTTATCATCTGTATCATACTCATTTAGCTTGTCCGCATACACAAATCCATTTCCATTTGGATGTAAGTGATACACTACGTTCTTTTTGTCACTTCCACTTTCCAGATAATGAAAATTAACACGTTTTAATGACACATTTTTTCGTTCCAATTGGGGGAACGATTCGATGATTTTTAGTTTATCTTCAAATGATAGCATATTTGCCTCCAGGGTGTTTTTGATACTAATTATTATAACAAAAGCTTATTTACTTATGATAGGTTTCAACGTAAAGTTGGAAAGGGACGCCATTTCATTAACTTACTTTAAAAGTATATAATTAGCCCGTACCTCTAAACAATTTAGATTTACGAGCTTGTTTTAACTATTTTGTTTATTGCATCACAGACAATACTTCTGATGAAGCAGATAATTGAATAGAAGGAACTTTACATTCAAAGTTTAATTTAAGCCACCAATGTGGAGTTGACTTTTCATTAATATAAATTACTCGAACCTCTGGCGTCGCATTATATGATAATAATGAAAAGATGGCTTTACTATAAAAACCAGGGACATAACCTAAATGTTTCCCTCCTTGAGTAAAAATTCCAACAGCATGAGTGTCATGAGGATTAGTTGGCTCTTGTATTAACTTTACTTGTTCATTAACGGCTAACCATGTTGGCCATTCTTCTGGAAGGTTTTGATATCGCATTCCATGAACAAAAAAGCTAGAGTAAAATTTCCCATCATTTTCTCGACGTAGTGGCTGCTCAAAAGAATAGGTATCATTAGCAAGTCGACCACGTGTTTGTTGTAAAAAATCCATTTTTGTAGAGTTTTCGTTTAAACGCAAATCAGACATGATTGCCTTAAAATCGGAACGATCAGGGGAAGGCAATCGACGATCAAATGCTGGAAATAGTTTTTTTGACTGATATATCTTATTTGCATCAGGAAATGCAGGATGCAACATGTAGCCATTATCTAATGCATCTTTAAGTTTTCGATGACCTGTTCCGTAGTTTGTATAAGCAAACTCGTATTGATCATTATAATAAGATAAAGTTCCTACGTGATAATACAACCGACTTTTCGTATCTTGCCAAACAACTAATAATGTGTGAACGTTGCTCATATTATTCTTCACCCCTTCCTACCCAATCTAATATTTTTCCCCTTCGAAAAGGTATTAGATTCGTTAACCACTTCTTTTGTGTTTCACTTAGAATACTTAATGATTTTATAAAAATAGTATATTGCTTCATGTCAAAGTCCTCTAACATCTTTACACCATTATTAAATTCAACTGGATATTGAGAACTAATATATATGATCAAATCTCTAGCTTTGACTTTTTCTTTTCAAATATACCTGCTTTTACTCTTGTTTTGTTAGTATATTTGTTCAACTCCTGTTCATTGGACAACATGTATGCAAGTTTAGTATCGTCAAAACGGAAGCCTAAGGAGGCACCATTATCATATATTGGAGAAAATTTCACTCCTGAATGTAAAAACAGCAATGTCCAATTAAACGGATGTCGATCTTGATTGCCAATTAGGACATCGAATAATTGTAAATTAATAAATTCAGATTTCATCGCGGACCAATAAGGAAATTTCTCCATAAATTTGAATCCATATTCAATTAATTCAATGTTTTTCAGAGGTGACTCTAATAATTCTTGATAACCGTCCACTAGACTAGGCAAAAGGGAACCACCTTCTTCAGCCATCATTGCATTGTGCTCTTTTACAAAATTACGTAAAAGACACCCCCTCTTCCCCTTTCTTATTACCATTTCAACTTTCATCATTTCAAGACCGCAAAGTGTACCAATTTTAGCAGCAATTAATTCAGTAAGATCTTCCCAAGAAACACCTTCATCAAACTCTCTTGGATATTTAATCAAATAATCTATTCGATTTGGAGAACGTAACTCCTCCTTTTCGAGTGTACTTTTCCCACCATAGCCCACTAGTTCCCAATCACTGATATCCTTTAACATTTATATTCGGTCCTTTAACTTATTGTTTAATTAATATTAACATATGGATTCTAATTACACATGTAAAAGATTTCAATTTTTTCTGTTTTAATCAATTTATACTGATAATTTAAATTTCCTACTATTTCCATTTTTCCGAACAGACATTTTAGAATAAATTAGCTACTATTTCAGTTTAACAATTCATATAGTTACACTCACTATCAATATTCGACAAATTCCGGGGAGTCCCTGTGAACATAACTTATTTCTCAGTTCGTTAAATAAATCGGAATGAAAGATAACCCATTTTCTTTTCTAGTTTTTTCAGCTTCTTCTGGATTTTCAGCTTGAATTTCAGTAAGAATATCTGATGATTGTGATATGGAAACTTCTATCATTTTAGAATTTTCATGATTTTTCAATTTTCCTATTACTGTTCTGTCGATTGAAAATTCGGATTGATATTTTTTAAGATATAAATCTATTTCTTTCATTTCATCATGTGAAAGTGGTTCTGCTGTATATCCATTTTCAGCTAACACTTCGTCTATAATTTGTTTTTCACTATCTTCGGATTGTTTTTCTAAAGTTGCAGTTCCACTACCAATGAGTGGTATTTTAATATCGTCACCGATTTCAAGAATACAGTCTTGTCGATTTTTAACCGGAGCAAAAATCATAATGTACTCATCTTCTGCACCTTCTACTTCACCCTTACTAAAAATTGGATCAACTCGTTCACCAGCTGATTTCAAAAATACACCCGATTTTTTTTCATCAACGATATAACCATATTCCTTATCTATTTTTCTTGCATCAAGAAATTTATGTTCCAATTTACTCATTACTCTAGTTTGTATTCCATCCATGTTCTGCACGGCATTTGGATTAGGTGGTATAGTAACGACCACTCTTGTTTCTAGCTGCGAAAATTCTATCTGCTTAATCTTGTATGTTTCTTGTCTAAAAGTGAATTCTTTATTTACTTCTACAGTTTCTCTATCTGAGATGGCTGATTTAGCAAGCTTAAAATCAATAGGCCAAATTGTTTGAACCATACTAGGTCCGTTTTTATCATCATATATTGTCAAGTTTTCAATTTCTAAACGAATGTCCTGTCCTTCATATTCTTTTACTGAAGCAAAAGATAGGGCTTCAGCCACCTTGTTTTCTTTACTATCGTAATATCTACTTCCCCAACCTACAGAACCTAATTTCTTTTGTTGATTTCCGACTATCAGGTTGATCGAACTTTCACCCTCAAACAAATCAATATAAACGTTTTTTAAATCTGTATTATCACTTTGATAGGTCAATAGAAGTTTTGTCTCCTTATCATCCGTCATTACACTCTCAAAATGCACGGTTATATCATATTTTTTATCATAAAATGTTTGATTAACAGCTTGACCATTCCCTAGATTAATTGCCGTTCTTACACCGGTATCATCAATATGCTTACTCGAAAAGATTTTATCATATACCTCTTGAATAGTTGCTAAAACAGGAGTAAAAGTGAACATAATAGCAACAATTAAGCCAACTACTGCAGCTAATGAAATTCTTTTATAAAGAGTTACTTTTTTGTTTTGGGTACTAACATTACTTAGTCTAACAACCTTTTCTCCATTGCCTAGTTTTTCCGCTTTATGTATCTGAGTCTCTATTTCATCCCAAACATCTGGCACTTGCTTTTCAATAGCATTGTCCAAATGCTTCAATATTTTATCTTTCTTCATCAGAAATCCTCCTTACTCTATACCTTTTCTAAGTTTTTTTAGAGCTAAACTATACTTCCAAAGTACTGTTCCCAAAGGCATTTCAACGATTTTGGCGATTTCTCTGTGCTTCATACCCGAGATGTCCTTCAAGATGACAATCTGCCTTTCCTCGCAATCAAGCAATTCCAAGTATTTAGATAAAATCATTTTTTCTAAAGGATCGCCCGAAAGATATTGCACATGTTCAAAATAATCATTGTCAAAACCTGTTAGTTCCCGCTTTTTCTTTCGATACAGATCTAATGCTGTGTTTCGAGATACGCTAGTAAGCCACGCTTTAACATTTGTTATCTCATTATGTTTCATATGCTGAAAAAGTTTAATATACACTTCCTGTAACACATCTTCAGACAATTCAAAGTCTCTTAGTATAGAAAGTGCAATTGCAAACACATGCTTCTTATATTCACTGAACAATTTCTTAAACTCTTCGATGTTATCTATGGATGTATCTGATTGATGCAAACTCGTTTGACCCATTTTACTTAAGCCTCCTTTCACATACAAGACGTTTCAGACTCCTCTTTTATTGGTTAAAATTTATTTTTTTAGGGATGATTCTCAGTCAGTGATTCCACGGAAGATATTGTTTCACATAAATGTTGTACATTCATATCATAGACCGCTCCGAATATTGTTTAATAAATAAAGCTGACTGTTAAAAAGCCTATTTAGGATTGGTTTTTATTTTCTCAGATTTTTCAAAAAACTACTTTCCTAATAGACATTCTGAATCAATTAGCTGCTATTTCATTTAGCAAATTCTTGTAGTAACACTCTTTGTCAATCTTCAACAAAATCCGAGGAGTCAATGCGAATATAACTTTATGAAGGTATTCTTCAGGGGAGGGTGTTGGCGTTCTCCCCCTTTCCAATGGCATCATGGAGGAAAACCATAATAAAATAAAACTTACCAAAAGACGGGGATTTGGTTATCGAATATCCATTTGTTTATGCGATTTCGTTTAGAAACAGGATATTATTCGGTATCTTTTATTGAAATAATATTTTCCTATGATAACATAGAAGTGTAATCGGTTACATAAAAATGCCCCTTCATAACAACCTCCACTTAAAATAATTAAAAGAGGAATTTATGAAGAAAATTTTAGTGCCGTTTGTTCGTTTATCTCGACTCTTTTCTGTAACATTGCCCGTACAGTTCAAGTGCTGCCAATTCCTCAGTTAAATACTGAGGCTATCGAATTCAGTATATACTTATGAGGATAATTATGGAAAACAAAGAGAATTTACTGCAAGTACAGGAGATTATTACGGAGAATATGTGTCTCATGTTTAATGAAGGGATTGACAAAATGACATTTAAAAAACTACGCTACACTGTTATGGGGATATTAATAGGATTAGCAGTTGTGTTCTTAATACTAGTTATAACAGTTACTCAATTAGAGTTAAATAAATGGCAAGACACCATCACCCTCTTATTTTGGATTTATATGATCCTAGTATTTGTGTACATTATTTTCATTAATTTAGTGCCCTTGATATGGAAACGTTTTAAAAAAAGTAAGGACACACTATAGTAATCTTTGCCACAGTGACTCCCCAGAAAACCTTGTTTCACATAAATGTTACACAGTCCATAACATATAAGTTTACGATTATTGTTTAATAAATATAGCTACTGTAAAAACGCCTATTTAGGATTGTTTCTTTTCTCAGATTTTACAAAAAACTATTTTCCGAATAGACATTTTAGAATAGGTTAGCTGCTATTTCATTTAGCAAATTCACGTAGTCACACTCTCTATCCATATTCGACAAATTCCGGGGAGTCACTGTGAACATAACTGCTAATCGCAATATCTGTAAATATATCAGAATGTAAATCGAATATTTTCAAGATAGCTAACTCCTTTTCTGAAAAAATTGCTGTTTGTCATTCACTACGCACAACAAAAAACATTTTCTAGGGATAAAAAGAGAATGATTCCAAATTAAGAGGAATCATTCTCTCCTTCTTTTTCATTGATTATAACTGAAGGGGTCCAGCAGCCTTTGCCTTAACCCGCAGTACATTTCCTGGTAGGTATGACAATGGGACAGCTTCTAAATCTACAATTTCCGTAGAATCCTCTTTTGCCCCCATACTAATGGCTTTCTCGATCGCTCGAACCTTGGCTTTTTGAATAACCTCGTCTCTTGACGTGTCTTCCATTGGCCATAAGCCATCTACCTCACCACTCGCATCTGCAATTGCCGCTCCAAGGGCATTCGCACAGCCAAAGTGTTCAGGTTTGATCAAATCAACTGAGCCATTTGTATCCGTTGGCATAATTACGCTTCCCCCACCAACTAACACAATTGGAAGCGGTTCAGGGGACGTTTTAATTTTCTCACAAGTGTCCATCACCATCTGTTGAATCTTTTCCATCGCTCTTTGCACGAGGTCTGGATCGAGAGATTGAAGTCTTGTTGGGTCACAATCCGGATCGTCTATTTGCGCAACGCCAGATGCAATGGCAATATCTGTAGTAGTTAAGACATCTCCTCCAAAACTAATCGCTTTCTCTTTAATTTGATAACCAACACTATCCGGACCAATTTGGATATCATCACCTTCAAAAGTGACAATACTACCTCCACCAAGGCCAATAGAAATCAAGTCAGGCATCCGGAAGTTTGTTAATACTCCTCCTACTTCAACAGCTAAGGCTGATTGACGTGGAAAACCGTTAACAAGGATCCCTACATCTGTGGAAGTTCCTCCGATGTCGGCAACAATACAGTTTTTCAAATTAGACAAGTATGCAGCGCCCCTTGTACTATTGGTAGGACCTGATCCAATTGTAAGGACTGGATATTTAATCGCATGTTCTAAAGCCATTAAGGTCCCATCGTTTTGAGCAAAAAAGACCTTCCCCGTAATGCCAAGCTGCTTAAGTGCCTCTACCAATCCGTTTGCAGCTTTCTTAGCAACAGCTACGACACTTGCATTTAAGATGGCAGAGTTTTCCCTCTCCAATAATCCTAAACTTCCAATTTCAGAAGATAGCGTGACAGGGAAGTCTTCCCCAAGATACTCATGAGCAAGCTTGGCAAATTCTTTTTCATGGAGATCCTTCGCTGGTGAGAAAATGCTGCTGACAGCAATGGCATTATATCCACTCACTTTAACGTCGCTCAGAATGTTTTTGCATTCTTCTTCATCTAGTAGCTCGCCTGACAGTGGTCGTCCGTCATACTCAAAGCCACCATGAATTAAGAACGATTTAGCATTCATGGCATGAATGAGGGATTCATCCCAGCCAGCCATAGGAGCGACACCTTTTCCAGCCGGCAAACAAATACGAACAACCGCGACTTTCGAAAGGTCTTTTCTACGGATAATTGCGTTTGTTGCATGAGTGGTTCCTAATGACACATACGCGACATCTTTTACATTAATTTGCGATAATTCTAGTACTTTCTTAATACTATTAAAAATCCCGCTCTGTACATCACTTGTAGTCGGAGATTTGACCGCTGATAATACCTGGTCATGTTGATCCAGTATGACTGCGTCGGTATTTGTACCCCCCACATCTACTCCGATTTTGTATATATTACTTTCCATTCAACATCATCCCTTCATTCAGTTTTTCCACAGGTTTAAATGGGACGTCGTAACCAAAATATTTTGGTCCCCATACTTTTAGTGCTTCTTCTGTTCTCATGATTGGAGGAGTTGGAATTGCTAGGCAAGAGACACGGTACCCATATCTTAATGCCTCGGTCGTTAATGGCTTAAAGGTTTCTAAATCAAGGAATGTAATTAAATCTGGAACGGTCGCCAAGATTTGCTCTCCCTTATAAGCAATGAGGTTTTCATTTTGAAAATCTACGATAAATTCATGTCCTTCATCTTTGTTGATCCCTTCTAAGGTAACTGTACCCTTCGCAAACCCGTCCGTTGTCGATCTATCTACATCTGTAATCTTTGCTTCAAAGAGAATAATAGGTTTCCCGTAATTAGAATTGACCAAGGCTTCTTCCATCGCAATAAGAGGGGATAGCTTTCTCTTACCAGACTCTGAGACTGCTTTCCCCAATTCAATCCCTAATGTAACGGTATGAAAAATAGAAGTTCTTCTCATTTCATCTCCGGTCATCGGGTATTCAGCAATATGGCCAACTCCACCCATACGAATGGCAATACCACGTGAAATATGTTCCATCATCCAATTGTCCACCGTGTTTAGGAGACTCCAATTACCTCGCTCATCTGTAATTACCATCGGAGTTCCGGAAACACCATAAACACCAAAGGTTTCCATCTGTAATTCAGGGAAGGCTCTCCCCATTCCATCCGCATCAACAATTGGGAGCCCTGCTCGTGCTGCTACGACAAATGGAATCGTTGAATTGAGCCCCCCACACTCCATTGGCATGACAGCAAAAGCCTTTTTTCCCAGATATTCTTCTAATCTACGTAATGAATGAAGGGCTTCATCTCCATTAGGAATTTTTTCAACAAAGACGGTTGGTGCACCCATCATGGCGACAGGAACACAAAGGGCATCCTCAGGGACTTCACTAGGATCCAATAAAGTAACAGGTCCACACTCCTTTATCGCTTCTTGAGCCATTAATTTTCCAATATGAGGATCTCCCCCACCACCTGTTCCTAACACTGCTGCACCAATTGCTAATGATTCAATTTCTTCTACACCTATTAAACGAGCCATATGAACACCTCTTTTAAATATTTTCTTCCTTATTCGTTAATGTGTTAGCTTGTACATCTGTTTTCTCCCCAAGTCGATTCAGAACGACTAGAGCAATAAATGAAATAAGGATCCCATTTAAGGAAGAAATCCCCCAGGATATAAAAACTCCACCTGCTACACCAAGTATCCAAGCAACAAGAGCTTTCCACTTTACTTGTTGGTAGCGAACATCTTGACTAAATTTATATTTCTCCTTATTTACGACAAAGTAATCGGCAATCATCACCCCTGCAATAGGAGGAATGAGGACACCAAGGGTACTTAAAAAGCCGACAAAATAATCAGCGATTCCAGCTGCACCCATAATCGTCCCGACAACACCAACAAAAAGAACAATTTTTGAACGCTTCATATTCAGAATATTCGCAAAGGAAAGTGACGACGAATATAGATTACTGTCATTACTTGTCCATTGAGCAGCAATTAAAATTAGAATCGCCGGGATACCTAACCCTAACTGCAGCATAGCAGCTGGTAAGTCTCCTGTTCCCATTGCTAGCGATGTGACTGCACCTGCAAAGACAATAAACCCATTGGCAATAAACATTCCAACCGTCATCGCAATCCAAGAATCCTTTGAAGATCGAGCAAATCTTGAAATATCAGGCTGTACGACTGCTCCAACAGCAAATGTACCGACAACAATAACAATTCCTTCCATGATGGATATTGGTTGAAGTACTTCTACGGTTAGACCTCCCCACCCCCCTGAACCAGACACTGCTAAAGATACTCCCACTATGGACAAAATCAGTAACAGTGGAATAGCAATATTACTTAATACCCTGATTGCTTTATAGCCGATGAAGGCGGTTAGAATCATTAATGCGCCTCCCCAAGCGGATGCCGCTGTTGAGGAAGTAATAAACCCACCATTTGGTAACATCGCATGAATGGTTTGCCCGAAAAATCCAGCTTGGACCGAAAACCAACCAATTAATGTAATCGCAAAGATCAAACTAATGATAATCGATCCTGACTTTCCAAAGGCATGCTTGGCAAGCATCGAGGTAGCTACCCCCGTTTTTGCACCAATTGCACCCATAAATCCACCAAATAATGTCAACAATAGATTTCCTATAAGAATCGTGATGATAACACTACCTAATGACATTCCCGTTGACAGTGCAGCACCTGCAAACATACCCGATACGGCAAGACAAAATCCTGAAGTTACAAATGTGATTTCCCACCATGGTCTTCGGGCACTCTCTGGTACTGGTTCTGAAACGTAATCTCCTTGTACTTTTCCCATAAAATCACTCCTTTTTTAATTTTCGTATTGTCAAAACTTTTATAAGAAATAGGCTATAAAATACCTTGTTGGAGGGCTTTATAAGCAAAAAAATTGCCACCCCCTGAAATTTAGGTAATAGTGAGGTTACCCACGACACTAGAATCCTAAATAAAGGAAGTGACAATTTGTACCCTCAAATTATAACCTATTTATTATCTTTTATAAACTTTCAAGAACAATTAATTCGAACATTACTTACCCTATTAATCGGTAAAAGTATGTTTGATAAGCCAACAGAACAGCCGGTGAATAAACCTTATCAAAAACTCCAGGTAGATGATCTTCCCATCATTGAAGTGCCAGAAAAGCTTGATTATCAAGTCCTTCTCGCTGAGTACCTAGAGAAGAAAGGTAAGCCTCTTAAACCTGTTCAAAGGCGTAAGAGTTCAAAAGTTACAGTACCTAAATCTATGTTCTGTCCAAAGTGTGGTGCTCCATCAGATTACTTGTATGCCAACAATGGAGACAAAGGTCAGTATCAATGCAAAGTCTGTACCTGCCTTTTCAGCGATAAAAATCGTTTTTCAAAAGAGGCTATTCTAAAATGTCCTCATTGTTCCAAAACTCTTGAGAAGATTAAGGAAAGAAAAGATTTTCATGTATTCAAGTGTAAAAACAATGACTGTCCCTATTATCAAAAGAAACTAAACGGCATGTCTTCCAAAGAGAAGAAACGATTTAAAAAGAACCCTCAAGCCTTTAAATTAAGATACATTTACCGGCAGTTTTATATCGATTTTCAACCGTTATCAAAGGAATCACCAGAGTTGCCAGCCGTTGACTTATCAAGGATTTATGCATCACCACATACATTAGGTCTGATCTTGACCTATCATGTAAACTATGGTCTTTCAGCCCGTAAGACAGCTGCCATTATGCAAGACGTTCACGGAGTGATGATTTCTCATCAGACCATATTGAACTACGAAAATAGCGTATCTTTGTTGCTTAAACCTTATGTGGATTATTATCCTTATGAGCTTTCTGACCAATTCTGCGGTGACGAAACTTATATCAAAGTAAATGGCCGATGGCACTATCTTTTTTTCTTTTTTGACGCCGTGAAAAAGATTATTCTTTCGTATCCAGTGTCGCCTAATCGCGACACGGCGACAGCTATCCGAGCGATTGATGAGGTCTTGATAAAGATGAAAGAGATTCCAGAAAATTTGACATTTGTGGTAGATGGGAATCCAATCTACCTTTTAGCCCAACACTTTTTCGCTCAACACGGTATTTCATTCGATGTAAAACAGGTCATCGGATTAACGAATGAGGACCCAGTTTCTACTGAATTGAGACCGCTGAAACAAATTATTGAGAGACTAAATCGTACCTTTAAGGGCAATTATCGCTCTACTCATGGATTCGGCTCTGAACAGGGTTCCGTTTCTTACGTCACCTTATTTACGGCTTACTTTAACTTTCTACGCCCTCATGCCGCATTAGAAGGGAAAGTGCCTGTGGTGAATCCTGAGCTTAAGGGGCTTCCTACTATGCCTGCACGTTGGACAAAGCTCATTGGATTAGCTCAACAATGGATAGTGGAGCAGAGAGCCGCCTAACTTTTTGTTTAGCTGAGCCCTTAGGCTAAATAAGCAATCGGCGGAGCGAACTCTTGACAAACCGAACTGGTCAATGGTTTAAAATGGAAAGAACCAAGGGCTTATTTGGTATGCCTTCTTTTGTTCCCTTCGCCCTTGTTAAACACTAGTCAAACCATTGGCGTGTTTGTCAAGGGCGATTGCGTGGCCTTTCCACCTAATAAGTAGAAGAGAACCTACACACCTAGTTAGTTTTCATAGATCTTTTGACACTACCTTAATTTTTAATAAGGCTTTCCGTTGTTTTACAAACTTTAAAAAATGGAACATTATATTGGTTCTTATGCGTAATCAGGTCTACAGGAATTCTTGCTTTATTATCGAACTTCCTAGACGCATACCCTAAAGGAACAATACTAATTGGGGTCACATATGGTGGGATATTAAAAAGCTTTTTCACATTTTCACGGTTAAATCCACCGATCCAACAGCCACCGAGTCCTAGCGCTGTTGCTGTTAACAGCATATTTTGAATCGCGGCAGATGTATCTAGCTGTGCCCATAGGTTCCCATCTTCACCATATGCAGCAATTGTCCGTTTAAAATTCGTGCATACTACAATAATGACTCCTGCATCTTTAATCCAATGTTGATTGCTAGCACCTTTTGAGTAATACCCAGCGTATGTAGTCTCAACCACTTTTTCTTTCATCTCTGGTGTATTAATAACAATGAATTCCCATGGTTGCATATTTCCACTATTAGGTGCCATTGTACCCGCTGTTAAGATTTCTTTTAGGAGGTCCTCAGGAATGCTTTTTTTTTGAAAGCCTCGAGTACTTGACCGCTCATATATGACAGGGACTGCTTGTGTGAGCTGAATCAAAACCAACTCCCCCTTTTAACAATTTCAGCCACTCCTAACCGAGGTGGAAGCCCCTTTTCTCTATTCCCATACCCCGCCGTTAAAATAGCCACTGGCTCCAAATACCACGGAAGTTCAAGTTTCTTTTTTAATAATTCCAGATCCAATTCTCTTACACATGCGGTCCTTAATTGATGAGTTTGAGCCATCAAACGAAAGTTTTGTATAGCAAACGCAATATCCTGAGTTCCTACCATATATCCTCTTTCTCCAATTCGTGCAAAGGCTCTCCTCTTTTCAAGCATCACAACACAGACAAACGGTGCATCCTTCACCCACTCCTGTCCACCATAACTATCCTTTGTTAAATCAGGACCAAGTGTTGCCTCAACTACTTTTAACCGCTGAGTCTCGTTTTCAACCACCAGTAATTCCCAAGGTTGTGCATTTCCAGATGAGGGGCCAATTGAAAAGGCATATAATAGGTCGTCTTCCACTTGTTGCGGGATTTGTTCCTCGTCGTAACTCCTTATGTTGACGATTTCGTTCATGGTTTCTAATAGTGATAGACTTTCACTTTTACTCAATTACGAACACTCCTTTCATTGCTATCATCTTTTAAATAGGAGGAACCATCTTATTTTTTTAGTAGATTGGAATACGTCACTTAACTAATGTAAATAATCCGAGTAGAATAATAATTTTTAATATTATAATTATCATTATAGTTTATATTCTAAATATTTCATATTGTCAGAAATTATAGTGTTTTGGTAAAATAGTTGTGCAAGATGCACATAAGGAGGGCTTAATTTGGGGATTAAAGTCAGTGAAGCGATAGAAATATGTGGACTTAAGCATGGAACCGTTGTGGCAGGCCGGAATGGGTTGGATAAAGAAATTGAGCATGTCAGTGTGATAGAAATACCTGACTCTCATCTATATTTCAAAGGATCGGAACTATTTTTAACTGCCTTCTCTCATTTCTCCAATAACCCCTCACGACAATTAATGTTGTTGGATCAAATGAGCGAGGCGGGAAGTTCAGCCCTTGCGATTTTGCGGACTGAAAAGTATATTTCTCGACTAGATTCGACCGTCATCGAAAAAGCAGATTTACTCGAAATTCCCATTATCCTGTTTCCGGAGCATATTCCTTATATCGATATTATTTCACCCATTCTGAAAGCAAATAGTATGAAAGAATCCAATCAACTCTCCTATCTTTTTCACGTCCAGAAGGAATTAATTGATGTCCTTATTCGCGGTCAGGACCTTACTGAGATATGCCTTGCTGCTAGTAACATACTTGGAAACCCCATTTGTTTAGTCCAACCAGATTTTCACTTTGTAGCTGGGGATCAAACTATTTATAAGCACATCCAACCTTTAATCGAAGATAAATTTTTAAAGAAAAAGATAGAAACCAATTATTCAGGCCATCTAACATTTTTAAACGATAATAAAGTGGTCTTTCAACCTATTTTTTTCGAATCACAAATAGAGGGTTACCTCATCACCATTGACCAAAATATTAAGTTTCATGAAGGACATATTACCGCACTCCATCATATTTCATTGGGCTTTGCGTTAAAAATACAAGAGGAACGAAAAATTGCTGAAACGAAGCAAATACACAAGAAAAATTTCTATGAAGATATCTTAACTTCACGAACGATCACTTCCATGCAGTTGGAGAAAGGATATAAACTAGGCATCGATTTAACGCTAGTTTCTGAACTATTAGTCGTCCATACTTTCAATTTAGAAGAATCTAAAGACTTACCGAAAAAATTCAATTCAGCTGATTATTATTTCTATGCTAAAAAAGAACAGTTGATTTTTTTAATAAAAAACACTTCAGAGCCTTCCGATTCAATTCATGGAAAAATTGCTGAGAAGGTCAAGGAACTGGCGATTGAAATGATGATGATTTATTCACCTCTAAGTCCCTATTGCAGGAATCTAGCCGATAAATATACGGAGATTGAAGAAAGTATTGATATGTTAAAAAAGGTACAATTTCATAACCTTTATTTAAGTATTGACTCCCTTATTTTCCTTCGTTTTTTTAAAGAATACCGTGATAATCCATCTATGAAAGAATTGGTTATCAAAACAATCGGTCCACTTATTGATTATGATCGTGATCATCAATCAGACCTTTTACATACACTCGAAACAATTCTGTTTGTGGAGGATACCCAACTTGTCTTAGAGAACCTTTTCATTCATCGAAATACTTTAATGAATCGGAAGAAAAAAATAAATAGTATAATAGGTAATAATTTTGAAGAATTTCCCTACAATTTGAATGTCAGACTTGCCGTGATGATATGGAAATTTTCTTAGTGATGAAATCTGTTTTCTTTCCTTCTGGTCGACCGCCAAGCTAAATGAGGAGAGGGACCGTTGGGGTATGCGCGCAAGGAGCGGAGCTTAAACGAGTCACCTGGAAGTGGCCCCGACCTTACTCTGCACTTTTAGTTTGAACTGATTAGATAGAAATATACATTCGGCTCCTACTCTGAAAGAACAATAAGATTTAATTTCAAAGGCCCTCTTATAACTGATTTCTTTTACTTTGAAGAAATAAAAGAGTATAAGGGTAACACTTAGGTTATTTTCTTGCTTCATCAGCGTTTCCTGCTGATGAAGCTCGGCTAGCTGAGTTCAATTCCCCTGCTAGCCGAAACTTCATGATAAAAAAAGAAGAAGAAGAGGTTGCCCCCTTCCTCCTGCCCTTAAATATTTCCTCTTTTCCTTCATGCTGTAATAATCATCTTTATCGTTCACGATAAGATGATCCAGAACCTCGATTCCTAAGATGCTGCCGCATTCTGCCAGTCGCTTCGTAACCTCTATATCTTCTCTGGATGGATAAACGTCTCCTGAAGGATGCTGGTGACTGACAATTATGGAAGAAATGTTGTTCAGAATGGCAGACTTGAACACTTCTCTCGGTGACACAATACTGGCGTTCAGGCTCCCAACATGACAGCGATGAACAGCTACAATGCGATTTTTCGTGTTCAGGCACATGACAAAGAATACCTCGCGATCCTCATCCCCAATAAACTTTGCTGCGGCTTTCGCACCATCTTCAGGCTGCATACGGTGTACTGTTCGCCGCCTTCTACCTCTTGAATAATTTGCTTAATGCGTTGAATTTCGTAAACTTTTTTCCATTTTTAACACTTCCTTTCTTTGTTTGATAAGGAAGCAATGATGGACGCAAACCGTGTGAAGGGTTCGCTTACGAAGAAGCGAACTCGCCAGTCAGGCATAGACAGCAGGCCTGATCTTTGCCTGCTGTCGTTCAAAATCAGTGAAGCCCAATGACTTAGGGGGAGTTAAAAAGCGTTTCCTGATTTTTCATCTGCCCTTAGCCTAACTTGGCTTTGCCGATTTTGTTTGCCTGGCGCCAGCCCTTCACTCGGTCATAAGCCTACTCATTATAATGGGGAGAACAAAGAAGGAGTCTTTCGGTCCGAGCGAGGCGGTCGTTCAGGCAGTAAGGCTTGAGACCGCCTCTTGGCCAAGGGTTCGATGCCGACAGGCCATGAAACACTTGGTCCAGGCGCCCCCGGGGCGAGAAAATCCCGAAGGGATCAGCACCGGCTGGCAGCCGCCGGCTCGATGCCGGAAGCGGCCAAAGGAAAAGCTCCATCCGTTCCAGCTGCCTGCAGCTTAACGAGATGGAGCTTTCCGATTCATGCGAAGCTATGGATCGGTCGGCTTTTTGGGGTTCGATGCCACAAAAGCCGAATTTTTAAAAATTAGAGACCTCTTTTATTACTTATGGTACGGTTCACCGTAACGTTGGATAGGGTAAACTAATATTATTTACTAAATTAAAAAGACGTGGTAAAGCCACTATTGTAAATAAGGCTCTACCTCGTCTGATTATTATTTCTAATAATGTCCCTATTATGTCCCTATTTTTGTCCCCATTTCCCATTAGTATTTAAATACTAATGTATTAAGATCCAATAATTGTCCCATTTTGTCCCTATTTTAGGGTGAATAGATATATTTTGTTCCCGCTCCTCTTCCTATAACCTTCACACCATCAGGTTCTAGTTCCTGTATTAAACGTTGAACTTGTTTACGGTTCATCCCTGTTAACTGCCTTATTTCCTTATTCGTTAGGCTTCGATCTGTTTTTAAAATAGATAGGATTCGGATTTTGACTGCTTCTTTATCCAAACTTTGCTGCCGTTCATATTTCATTTCACCTTTTAACATTTCATAAGCATTACGTGAGAGAGTGAAGTATCTTCCTTTTCCACGACCAATAGATTCTAATAAGTTAAATTCATTATGCATCCTGCTTAGTAGTTCACGAGCCTGTTCTATACTTCTTTGAGCTACATCAGCAGCAACAGAAGTATCAATTTCTTCATGTCTTATTAAATATTGCAAAATAAGCAAGTGGTCAACATCAATGTGATGATTATCTTTTGTCATTTGATCAATCAAGTTTTTAAAATTCTTATTCAAAGGTGAAGAGATAAAGGTAAGCTCAATGTTACTGCCAACTTCCCTATAGATAGGTGGTTCTTTTCCTTCAACTAATAAAGACCGAAAAATCCTTGATACACCCAAGTTTGAACGATTGACCAATTTTAATCTATCTAACAAATCCATTAAGTGATTATTCCTCGCTACTGGAGGATGATGGAGAATATTTTGAGGTGTAATACCACCGACAAACTCCCCTGGGTTTGTTAGTATTAGCTTGTCCTTAAATTGCTTTAACATAATAGTACCAGTCATTCGATAATCGCGATGACCAAATGCGTTGAGTAATGCTTCCCTAAGTGCAATCGTCGGATATGTGCTAAACTCAGGGTGCACAAGTCCAGATTCAACAGTTACCATTGGATTATCAACGGCAATATATCGTTCCAGTTCATATAATGCTACGGGAATAGCATGTGTTCCATCGTCCCTGAGTGAATAATCTGTGTCACTAATCATCTTTCTATAAGACCATTTATGTTGAGGAATAAATTTAGAAATAGCCTCCGGTTTCCCGACAAGTAATAATGAACCTTTTGTAAAATAACTATCTTTTAATGCTCCGATTGATCTTAATAATTCTTCATCGGACAATGACAAAAGATGTTCATCAACCCTTTCCCTCGACATAATTTCGCGCACACGTTCCATTGCAGAATGAGAGAATAGACTTTTCCAATCTTCATGAATAATTTCAGCTGTAAAATCCATTTGGGATGAAGTATCCATCATTTTACGCCTCAATGAGCCTGTATAAGGAATGCAATCCTTACCTTGTCTTATCGTTGCCGAGCCATCAGTTGTAGTATAAGGCGGTATACCTGGGTACACATTCATCAACAGTAAGCGCTTTGTTCCTTCTGGTACAGCAATATCCTCAAACACTGGAGTTAGATGAGGATCTGTCTTTTCATAAATTCTTTTTTGAAGTATTATGGTATCCACATCTTGCGGAACACCTAATATAGCATTAGATCTCCCTTTTACTTTATCCGCAACTCCAAATACAACACTTCCGCCACCACCATTGGCCATACATACAGCCATTTTCAACATCAACTTAATGTTGTCATCAAAACTTCTTGTAATCCATTGCTTAAAATCTAATTGTTGTGATTCAAGGTCATCAGCAATATATGTTTCTAGCTTGTCTATTAGACGGTGAACTTCATCTTTAGATATCATCTATACCACCTCCTCCTACACAAATTTAAATTTTATGATTAGTATCCATAAAGTTAACTATGAGTAAGCATTAATCAATAAATCTTATTCCTTGGACATGTTAACCACACCAAAAATATGTTCTACAATTTCATCTATCGTAAATTTATTAGTACTTAATGCAAATTTATCTACTAAATATGGGTTATATTGGCGGATATCTTCAACTGATATGTTATGCCATATTGGCAATATTATTATTCTCTTTTCATTAATCTCACGGTTTAAAAAGCTTTTGAATTCATAGTCAGACCAACCACTCTTAATAAAGTTAGCGGATAGAAAAACAACAACGAATCTTGAGTTTAAAATACCCATATTCATCATGTCTGTTTGACTTTGTCCTATTTTAAAAACTTTGACATCTTCAAAAACTTTTAACCCTTTTTCGCTTAGTTTTTCTGACAACTCTGTAACATAGTCTTCTTTATCAAGGCTTGAATGGGACAAAAACACATCAAATTCAATAATCTCTTTTTCAGCAGCGGTATGTTTAACATCTTCTGCCAATTGGTTTATCTTTTCTGATATTTCCGAAACACTGTTCATATAGTCTTCATTCATGCTTGTCTGAGATTGAATGGATTTCAGCATTTTATTATATTCCCGTTTCTGTTCCTTATCTACTCTTTCTTTATATCTATTGATATCATCATTATTTTTACGTTTTTGTTCCATTATCTGTGTCATTTCTTTTTCATACTTTAGCAGGTTTTTCTGGTATCGTTCTAATCTTTGTAAATCTGATTTTACTAGATTTCTCTTTTTGGTTAGGGTTTGAATTTTCTTTGCTTCGTCATCTCGCTTTTTTCTTACAGTAACCAATTTACCAGTAAGATCACTATCTTTTTTTATAGTTCTTTTTAAACTAGATTCGCTGACTGTCATTATTTCACCTGCTTTATATAGTAATTGTTCCTGACCCAACATTCTAATTTCCAATATGACAGAATGGCGATTTCTGCTGCGTTATTTGTTTTTTATATTAAATGCCTTTAAATAAAAGCTATCAGTTAAAATCCTTGTATCAATTTTCAAGTTATCACACATTGACTTAAATAATTCAAGAAGTCTTTGATCAATAACTTCAGGTTCCTTATGTTTGCCACTGACACTTTCATGAAAGGACTTTAAAGCCTCTAAAACCTGTTGAGAATCATTAAATACAATAAAAACTTTATTTAATGCCTCAGAAAATTTATCCCCGGTTAAATCAAAACGATTCCCCATCATCTGTTCTAATAAGTCATATTTTTGTTTCTTCTTAACAGACCTTTTGTGATACAAATTTGAAATAACAATACCAATAATACCGGAAAAAAGAGATGATACTACAACAGTAATCCACTCCATAATTAATCAGTCCTTTTTAATTATCATTCAGGCACATACATCTTCTGTAACGGCAACAATGCTCTTACATCATTCGGCATATTCTCATACCACTTCACAACTAAGTCAACTAATTGTTCCAAATCTACCAACCTAACAGAATTATGTCTAGCTACCGCTTCTGCCTGAGAGGTAAATCCACCTGTAGATACAAACAAACTATTAGCATCAATAGGATTAGCACCTAGTAATTGTTGAATTTCAGGTGCGCCTGCTGATGATTTCCTATGTTTTACTTGCACTTTGATAATAGGCTTTTCAAAACCAAAAGCATCTTTATATGCTAATACATCTACTCCTCCATCTGGCCCTTTGGGACTTACCTGAACGTTATATCCCATAGCTTGTAAGAGTCCTCCTACTAACTCTTGCATTTGCCATGGATCAAGCTTATCTACTTTGTCTTGTACCATGACTAAGGCTTTATTAACTAGGTCTTCAATGATTTCACTTTCTTCAACTTCACCGGTTTCCTCAGGCTCAATAAAAGGGTGCTCTAATAATTGCTCAATTTCATTTCCCCACTCATCTACACGAAATACAGTTAATACTGAACCTAAACTATTTTTAGCTGCTTGTGATAATAAATCTCTTTCAACGGTAATTTCTTCCCATTCAACTTTAATATTGTTTGGGTAAGCTGGATTACCAACAGATTCATCATAAAAATGTGATTCTGTTACAGTACCCACAATATATTCCCTTGTCTCTTTAGAGTAAGTTATGACTCTATCACCTTTTTTTATTTCTCTACTGAAACGCCATACTTGATTTATCCAACTCCGTCTTGTATTAGGTTTACTTTCAGAATAAACGTCATCGGCTTTTGAAACCATATCTTCTTTTGATCGATATTCTTTGGGATCACCTAATTGTGGCCATCCAATAGATGCTATACTCTCTTCTTTCCATACTGGTATCAACTCATTATCATCACCAGCACGTATCATCCACCATCTCTTCATTGTAATCCTCCTCATTAAACAAACATCAAGCCTTGGTCTAATTGATATTCTACTATCTGTTTTTCTCTTACTTCATACACAAATACGCGACTCTTAATTGCATTATAGTCTTCCTCTATCAACTGCTCCTTAAATTGATGTATATCGTCCGTAATCACAATAAGTCGACTTTCACCACCCGCTTCCACGCTGATGAAATCTACTAACCCAAATGCTTGTTGTACCCTTACATTGATTCTTCCTTGCCTTAATTCATAATCTTCAATCATTGCCAAATAGTCTTCTGGTATTACACGGCCATTAGCATTACCATTTGGTTCAATTCTAAATTGAGCTATCCTTTTTACTGGCTTTAATTGAATCGATCGCTCACGATCAATTTCAGTTAAACGTTCTTTGCTCCGATCTTCCATTTCATCTATTTGTGCGTAAGTTTGATTAATTAAAGCACTGTTTTTACCTTCAACATTTTCTTCTTGATACCTCTTTAATCGATCTTGTAAGGTTTCCATTTGATCATCGAAGGACTTTCTCAAGAAGACTCTCTTTTTATTTGCATACTCTTCACGTTTACGTTGAATAGACCTTAATTGTTTCCTAGCATGTTTAATTACATGTCGCTTAATTTCCTGCTCTTCAGAGTCATACGTATTTATTACATTCAATGCTTGATTAAAAAGTAAATATGGTGATATTTCTATAAATTCACTATTACTACGTTTACCCGTCAGCATTAGCTTTTGCTCAAGTTCTCGCCCATTACCGTCCACAATTGTTAATTGATTTAATTCCATTGTCATAGATTCTGGGATTGATGTCTTCACTTCATAAAAAGGAAGTACAGCTTGCTGCATTTCTTTCGCTGTCAGTTTCATCACTAAATTAAACAAAGGATTATCATTTTCAATCATCGGTATTGAATTTGAGACTTTCGATGATGATAAAGCAAAACGTATGGAATCATCAAAATTAAACATCAATTTATGATCACGTGCAAAATCACGAATTCGCTTTGGAAAACGATCAATACGGGCAGTTGTCTGATCCGCAGAAATATTTAATCTAGTTCTTGTGTTTTTTAATCCATCAATCACAAATTGTCCGTAAAACCGATTAGGAATGCTGTTTATTGATACTTCATCAAAGGACAGCTTTGCACCAGGTAAGTCAAAGTTATCATCTAAACGTTCATTTTGAGCGAGTTCTAATAAACGCTTGTGTTCTTCGGATAATGTTTTTTCCATTTTTGCAATAATCTCGTCTAAATCTTCTCGGCCAGAGATCGCTTGTTCCATCACCGAAGATAAATCAGCTTGGCGATCCTCAAGAACTTCACCTATAAAATCATACACAAGATCTTGTCCAAGATCTTCACGCATTTGCTCCATCTTTGTTAGTAGTCGAATTAATACGTCACCTTCACGTGTATTTGTGGCAACAAGGTTAAATACAAAGACTTCATTTTTCTGTCCAATACGGTGAATACGCCCCATACGTTGTTCCAAACGATTAGGATTCCAAGGAATATCATAGTTAACCATTTGGTTACAAAATTGCAGGTTAATTGATTCTCCTCCAGCATCTGTAGCAATCATGATTTGCACATCATTTCGAAACTTCTCAACCTCTTCTTGACGTCTATCCATAGAAAAGTCACCAACAATTTTGGCTATCTTTGGAACGTATGCTTTCAATTTCTTCTCAAGATAATTAAGTGTGTCTTTAGATTCAGTAAAAATTAAAATCTTCTCATCTTGTGCCAACAAGCCACTTGCACCAAATAGTGTCTTCTCAAGTTCAAGATACTTGCGCTCATTTTGGCTTTGCCTGATGACATTTGCCTTACGAATTAGTTGATCCAGCATTTCAATCTCTACTTGTAATTCATCTAAATCTAGTTCTTCGTATTCGCCTTCAGCATACTCCTCAAGCAATTCCTGTTCTTCGAGAGAACTATCTTCATAGTCTTCGTAATCCAATATCATCTGTTTAACTTTTTGCCCTGTTTCTAACGCTTTCTGCAGTCGTTCTTTACGACGTACAAGTGATAAATATATTGCTTCAACAGATGAACTTAATCGACGTTGTAATATCATCATTGCAAAAGCAACATTTGGTTTATTATTCTGTTTTGCGCGGTTAAAGTGATGTCTTACATATTCTGTTACAGCTTCATACAAATCAGATTCTGCTGGACTCAAGTCAAACCCTAACGTTGTCGTTGTACGTTTCGGAAATAGAGGAGTTCCATCAAAGTTAACCATATTTTCTTTTAGTCGACGGATAACATATGGATTACTCTTCTCTAAAATTGAATCACTCCTATTAAGTTGCGAGAAGATATCGTGATCGATCAAACTCATCAAATGACGAAAGTTTTCTTTATCCCCTTTGTGAGGTGTTGCTGTCAATAGAAGAGCATGCTCAGTGTGTCTCAACAAATTTTCGCCTAGTTGGAACATCTTTGTCCGCTTCACTTTGCGTTTCTTTTGACCTACTGTATACGCAGCCATTTTATGGGCTTCATCGACTATGACTAAATCAAACTGCGAGTTAATAATCATGTTTTTTATATCTTCTCTAGACGCCCAGTACATTGATGCAATGACTTGCTGATGCATATCAAACGGATTCAGTTCACCTGAAGCATCCAAATAGGAACGTGTAATAATTAAGAAGTCTTCATTGAATTTTTCCTTTAATTCCGTTTGCCACTGCTTCAATACAAGAGGTGGTACTAAAATCAAAGACTTTCGAATCATGTTTCGTGCCTTTAATTCACGGATAAGCATACCCGACATTATCGTTTTACCTGCACCAGGATCATCAGCTAATAGATAACGGACTTGGGGCGCCTGTAGCATTTTGCTATAAACCGCTTCGATTTGGTGTGGTAAAGGAATCATGTTCTTATTTCCACGGGCACGGGACTGTGAGTATTCTTTCTCTGTTCGCAACACATAATATTGTAAGTAATGTTGAAATCTATCTCTCAATTGATCTGAAGCATCTTCATCAGAATAACGTTCAACTTCTTGTAATTGATGTTTCTCAAGATAGTTTTCAAAGAATTGATTAGACTCTCGCCCAACAGCTTCTACTAAATATAAATCATCATCTATGCTTTCAACATGTTTAATTTGAACTGCTTCTGGCCAGAAAGATGCTCCAACAATTTCACCTTTTTTAAGCAAAAGTAACACCCCCGTTTCCTTTTTGACTTAATATAATGCTTCATATAATCGTAAGGTAAATTCTTCTTCCAAGTATGGCTCATTACCTTTCTTGGTCACAGTCTCTACTCTTAAGATGCATGTTTCACCTATCTTGTAATGCTTTTCGACTAAGTTAAATATTACTTGCCTATTACGGTCGCGATTTTCTCCCTTTAGATCAAATACGAGTTCTACTTCATTAGAGATTCGTTCATCACCTTGGTAAAAAGCTATATTAATTTTTCGTGAAGTATAGTTGTCTGCAATACTTTGCTCTTGATAGAAGGAAACCGGAATACGATAATTTGTAATTACTTTATTAATCATTGCAACTGCAATATCAACAGGTTTTCCTGCTTCAATACGACGGTAATCTATTAAAGGGACTACCGCCTCCTGTGGTAAGGCTCCACCATGAATAAACTGAAGACCCCCACCGGTTTTAAATCTATTAATACTTTTGGCCAAAACAACTTCAACATTTTGTAATGATGATTGTCGTTCATTTAATTTAATCGAACCTTCTGGAACTGATAAATTGTGCCCTATAGCAAAACGACGATTATGATCCATAACTTGTCCTTCAACAGCTGGTATCTTGCCATGGCTTTCAATTTGTTTAAATTGGAATAAAAATCCATGATCTGCTGTGATAAAAATACGTTTCGCTTGAAGACGTGATAATCGATCAACTGCATATTCTAAATCCGAAATCGCTTGATGTACTGCTCTATATGTCTCTCGTTCTGACTTTGCTGAATCACCAAGAGCATCGATGTGATCATGATATAAATATACTAATCTTTTACCTTTCAACACTTGGTCAACTTCACTTGTTTTCATATCCAAAAGTTCCTTTAACTTTAACACTTCAGAATGTGGCTCAACTGACTGTAAAATGCGACGTCGATTATCGAGGCCTTTCGTCGATTGTCCATCAGCCAAGATACCTTTCTTTTCATCTGCTTCAAGTTCCTTATGAGGTAATAAAGATGCCATCCCTAATTGCGTATACGTTGGATAACTTGCTACCATAGGATTAATACTTGATTTTCCATTTTCTCGTTCTTTTAATTTTCCATAAAGTTCATATGCCGCCTCGTATCTCAAGGCATCTGATATAATAACGAATATTCTCGTTTGTTCCCTTTCCAAGATAGGAAGAATAACCTTAGAAAAAAATGTTCGTTGAGGCATTAGTTTGGATACATATCCATCTTGCAACCTGAAATTCATTTCCTCTGAGATTCGACGTAGGTATTCATTTTCGTACCAATTCGTTAAGTAATTAGCAATTTCTTCAATCATTTCTTTCGCATCTAGGCGTGTAAAATGATGCATAAAACGACGGTAAGCATTATCAATTTCATATAGATATTCTGTATAATTTTCATAAAAATCTTCATGTTGATGAATACGATTAACAACAGGTCTTAGCTTTTCAATCCGAATTGCTTCAAATAGAGTTTCATAAAGGTCTTTTAGTTTACCTTTTGATCCCCAATACGTTTGTAATCTTTCCTCAATTAAAGATAGCCGTTCATCTGCATGGATTGTTTGATGAATCAATTCATCGATACATTTTTCAATGATCAGTGCATCAACAACCGGGAACGTTTCAACTAGCTGGTAGTTTTCTATGTCGCGCTTTGTAAACACATCTCTTACTTGATGCATTTTTTCCCATTCTTTAATATGATCTTCAAGCACTTCTCCATCGTGTTGTAACCACTCTTCAACAAATAATGCACAAATGTTAGGTGATGACGATGCCCATTTAGCTTCCCAATCATCAACAGTAAAACCAGCATTCTGTCGAAAGTGTTGATAAATGAGAACATTTAACAGTTGTAATAAAGGTTCATTATCCCGCTCTAGTGTTACACCAAAGTGGCGGCCAACAAATTCTAAAGTTCGTTCTAATGAATAGTTACGTTCTAATTGTTTTAATAAATCATTTTCTTCCAAATGTAGCCCATTTAAAAGCAGTTGACGTGTCATCATACGTATATCGGGCACAGAAGCCTTTACTAAGACAGCCATCATACTTAGTTCGAATTGATAGTTGTCGGAATCCTTTGGCAATATTTTAATTAGTCGTCTTTTCCTATCTTTACTATCAAAGAACAAAGGATATCGTTCCATTATTGGACGTAATACCTGATCTGATACTTGTAACTCTTCTGATAACATTGCAGTTTCATCTGCTTTAAATTCAGTACTGTATGACAATATATCTAATAGCATGTTATCTTTATCATTTGGTTTTGCTTCATCCGAGTATATTAAAAATGACTCTGTTGTTCGTTGAATTTCAATCTCTACTTTTAACTGAAATGAATTATGGTTTGTTAGTCGCCTTATCTCAATGTCGCCTAACTGTTCTTTTAATTCCCCAACACTTACTTGTGATTGAGGGTCATACCAAAATACAATCAATCGTTCTTTAAATTTCTTCTCTTGTTGTATTTTCTCTTTTAGCTTTTCAATGACATTCACGGTTTCCACCTCTTTATGTAAAGCGAAAGAGGAGAATATCCCCTCTTTCGCTTACTTGATCTTTGCTAGGACATCATTAAACTCGGCATAGTTTACTTTGACACCTTCATCTAAATCAATAGCAATTTGTTCATTAGCATAAGTAGCTAATTTCTTATCAAATTCTTGTAGTTCCTCTATTTTTTTCTGATATACTGCTTTTGATTTCTCAAGACTACGCTTATCAGCTGGCGACAAACTTGGATTAGCTAAACGTGTATCAATCATATCAATTTCATTTTGATATTTAGATTGAATCTCTTGTAAATGTTCAAAACGAATTGTTGCCATCGTATCAGGTTGATAACGATGCATATAAATAAGTGTACGTAACCCTTTTTGTTTTCCGGAGTCCACTAACCAATAAACTGGTCGCTTTTGATACGTTTTACAGTGATCGTTGAAAAACTCATCTAAGAAATAACGGCGTAACCGCTCTTCCGGCGACTCATTTTTCTTCATTGTTAACGATTCTGCTAACCATTGCATATTTTCATCTACAGTCTCTGGACTAAATGCTATAGATAAAAACTCACGTAAACGCACAATAATATCATTATCAAAATAATGTTCATCAGTAATTTGAATGAGTTCGTCCTTATTGGGCTTAAATGTCTTATATATAGATTCGTCAAACTTACCACCTGCATAAACAAGACCTTCAACATCTAAAGAATAACGCCCCATGACACAACCAATGAAGTAAGATAAAAAAGATTTGGATTCTCTTTCGCGATCAGCTATTGAAACAGTAACCTTTTCGTTCTCTATTCCATTTGTTAATTCTTCTTGCAAACCATACAGACCAATAAAGAAATTATTTAATTTTTCTTCATTTTCTTTTAAATTATAAAAGCGATTTTCAGTTTCTTTTTGCCAATTCGCAAAAGATTTAAAAAGCAAACTTGGATCTTTTACCAAACCTACTAAAAATGGATGCTTAGTAAAATCCCATGATGTTTCGAAAGAGTTCCAATCTTTATCCGATATTTCTATATTACTTTTAACTATATTTACAACATCCTTATAATCATCATCTATAATCAGAGGAATATTCCTTACATCTTGTACATTTAAATTCAAAGTTCCATTAATTAGATTTATAATATTTTCAGCCACTTTTGTATTTAACAAACCCAAAGTATAAAAAAGTTCATCATCATTATTAAAAAATAATGTAGGAGCAGCTAAATTAAATGTATAACCTTCCTTTACATATCTAAAACCCTTAGATGAAGTAGACCCTATCATTGTCCAACAGATACCCGGTTTATACCATAAATATTCTGGAATTATTCTAGCTACTTTATCTTTCCTATAATGATCTCTAGCTTCTTTACTCCAATCAATTAACCACTCTACATTACCTGACCATCTTCTAAAGGGGCCACCTTTTACATGTATAACCCACTTTTTGTTAACTTTTAATTTATTTACTTCCCAAACGTAACGTAAAAATTTATCATTATTCCCAGTCTTTGTTTGACCATCCGATATTGTCTTTTGATGAAGCGTTAAACCGCTTCTAAATAATTGAAGAATTTTTTCAGTAACCCAAAATGCTATAGGTGCACTTGGAATATCTATAAAAGAATTCGATTTTCTCTGATATCTAAATTCTACATGTCTATTTAATGCTGCTTCTTTAACTTTTATTGGCTGTATTTCTGGCCCTTTAAAATTTGATAATTTAACATACTCTCCAACGCTATTTTCTATTTGATTGTGTATTACAAAGGAACAAATTGGAACTGTTGCTTCTTCAAACGCAGAGTATTCTAATTGAACTAGGCTAGAAATAATTGAATTATTTAAAAGAAAACTTCTTAATTTTTCATGAGTTGATATAAACATCCATGTGTAAGGAGTCATTAAAGCTGAATATCCATTTACTTTTGTCATTTGTACTGATCTAAAAATAAAGGCAGAATATAGGTCAGACTTGTAATCAGCAAACTCTCTATTCATAAACTGCTTTAGCACAGAATTATATTTGTTATGATATGGAGGATTTGTTACAATCACATCATTTTTTTGAAACATTAATAATGCTTGTTCTAACACAGGTAATAGTTTTTCTTTTAATTCATTTAAATTGGCTTCATCAATCAAATCATTTTTTTGATTCTCTAGACCATATATTCGATTAATCCATTCTTCATAAGGAATTTCGATTGGATCTATCAACGAACCAAATTGTTTTCCATTCTCAAATTGATTTAGTAATTCATTGATTAAATCTTTATCGGTCTCATTTTCAGCAAAATAATCAATAGCTTCATCTGATAAAGATTGATCAGCATCTACAATTTCATAAACATTTAGCTTGGGACTTTGACCTTTTCGACTTAATCTTGAGATAAAACGTGGTTGTTTTTCGGCAGCCTTCATCAGCAATGCAAAGTTCGCAATTTGTTGAGCTCGTTTATCAATATCTAGTCCATACAAGTTTTTTTCTAAGATTAACTGTGGAATTTCTCTTGATGGATATCCCGCTTCTTCATACATGTCATATAACATTTCAAAAGCGTATATAAGGATATGACCAGATCCACATGCTGGATCCATAATTTTCAAATCCTCTAATGATTCGAACTCAGGGTACAAATGGTGATTTTCTTCATGTTTTAAATAATACTTCCACTTTTGAGACAATTGGTTGTCTTCATATTTTTCGTCATATAGTTTTCCTAAAGAGTTTTGTACCATATATTGGACAATCCACTTTGGTGTAAATAACTGTGTGACAACAGGAAGATCTTCTTTCTTAACAGCATTGTTTCTTAGTCCACCAACCTGCTCCTTCTTTTCAGACATGTAGTATTGATAAAGCCAACCCAATACTTCAACATTATCTGAGCGAGAACCATCTTCATTAAGCTGGAAAAAGTTTTCATCAGATAAATCATTTACAATTTTACGTATAATAGATTCCTGATCTAATAAATAGTCTGGTAATAATAGTTCTGTAAAATCATCAATTTTTTCAAATAAGAAAGGTAATAGTTTATTCAGGCTATTGCATTGAGCAACAAATAATGTACGATAAGCTTGTTCACTCTCACCTTTTTGTATCCATTCATTTATTTGTCGATGATCCACATCAAGGTTCATCGTTTCATATTGAAGTAAAATATCTGGCTCGTTTTTACCTGTACTACTCGATAATACATTTACTCGATCGGGTAAATAATTGTTCACTTCCATATAACGAATAGCAATAATTCGGTTAAACCATGTATATGCAACTTCCTCAACAAGCTGTTCATAACCCACAATACTTAAGCGTTGTTGTAACGTTTGAAAGGCATGTTTTCTTTCTATCAGATAAGGCTGTTCGTTCACAAATAATTGTCCATAGTTTTCTTCAATCTTTAATTCTTGATTATCCTTGGTAATACCATATTGTTCTGCTTTTAATGAAACTTTATCAATTAAGTCACGTCTAGCTTCTACAGCAAATTTCTTTAATTCCGCCTTATTCATTGTTTCACCCCTATATGTAGAGGAGCAGATTGTTCATCTACCCCATGATTTTATGATTTTACGAAATAGTGTGTTTGTAATTCTTTTAATAGACTTTTCTTCAAGGATTCAATAGCACGTTCTAAGTCTTCTTCGGACTCAATTGTATCTAACTGACTAAAGAAAGAGGTATACAATTCTTGCTCTGTAATTTTCTTCGGTTGCCTCTTCACTTTATCTGTGTCATCTATTAAATCATTGAACATCTGACGTGATTTTACTTTTGTTGCTTCAACTAACTCACTAAGCTGTTGTTGATTGATTCGAGCGCTTGATATACGTTCACTCTTCTTAATTTTTTCATAAAGCTGAGTGGCTTGATTTTTTTGTGATTGAATATATTCTAAAATGCTTTCATTTTGACGATATTGATCTATTAAGTTTTCAAGTTGCTTCAATGCTTTTTCCGATTGAACCATTACCGCCTGTTTTTGTTTATTGGTTTCTTCCTGAATTAGATTCTTCAGAACATCTATCAACTTAGGTAATTGACTAATTTCTTTTGTTGGTTCTTCCTGTAGTAAAATGTGTTTCATTCGTTGAGCTGTTTCTTCTAATTCTTCATTATGGATGATTTCTAAGTCTTGCTTATGGTCTTTCAGAGCTTGAACCGCTTCGTCAAATTTAACGATAGGATTTCCCTCATAGAATCCTTGGAGTATCTCTAAAATGTCATACCAGTTTTCTATATCATCTTCATATTGAATAAACATACGACAGAATTGTTCGGGATCACGGATAGTTAGTAATTTTTGAGTACCATTTACAATTGTTCGTATATCACTTTCACCTGGGTACGGATACTCACTTGTTGAATCCTGTTGACGTCTTCTCCCTCGAATCTTTTCAATCGGTTGTACAAATTCTTCGTCAATCTTTTCGCGTATAACTTCTTCATAAGCGTCATACGTGTCATATGTTTGTGTATTCGAAAAGAAATCACGGACTAGTGCAATAAGCTCTTGTTTCACTTGATAATCCATTTCAACGATTGGTAAAACAACAATACGATCACGTTCTGAAATCTTTTCTAGTCGGTCATAGAATTGATTAGAGTTAGGGTTAAAGGCTTCACCCGCATAAGTGAAACGAACTTTTCCAGCATTCATTAATCCCATTAGAATACCAATGGTATCTTGTTCCTCCCACCCATATGGAACAGCCTTATATTTTTGTACAACTTGTTTTAATGTTCTTTGGTCATGGGAACGTTCAAGTTCCTCTACAAAGTGCTTGACTTCATCAATTGCATTTTTGTTTAAGTCACTAAATAAGCTTTGTTGACCTAGATTCTCCGCAACTTGCATCCACTCATTTTTACTATTTTTAAATGAAATAGGCTCCTCAATATAATGAAATTTTGTATATGTGTTGCGAATTAGCATATCCATAGCTTGGTTAACTTTACTTTCAAAAGCCCCATTAAAATCACGACGTTGACCTTGGATATAAAATTCTGCTTTCTCACACGCTTTGTTTAATAATTCTTCTGCCTTATCTGCATATTCATCAACTTCAGCAATTTTTGCATCAAAGATTCTCTTCTGCTGCTGGCTAGTCGTGCTTGACTGTTTGCGACGTACATAGCTATCCACTTGTTGAATATAGGCTAAAGCACTTTCTGCTTCAGCGACAAGGTCTTTGTCTAAAAGAATAATTAAATGACCAGAGTTAGCTTGTAACGCTGCTTCTGAATCTGTCATGCCTTCAGAGAACACTTGCATCGTTAATTCATGATTCATCTGACCTTTCACGTAATTATCAAATCGTTTATTGTAATCAAAGTGTTTGGTTTGCTCTTTATACTTGTATTCATACTTGGTATGACGATACATCACATTGAAAAAGAGGTTACCTAACCGTTCTTTAACAGAAGCTGTATTATATTCTTCTACACGTATTTCACGATTAATTTCTTGTTCTTCATCTGATAAGAATGAGTATGACCCATCTGCATGTTGTTCAATGAACATTGCCATTTGAAGTCGGTTCAAGGATTCTTTTATGCGATACTCTAAAGGTTGGCGTTCATCATAAACTGTTTCAACCATAAGGGTTGCAATATTACTAGGTGTGGATTTTATATCATCAATCCCTTTGATTAGATAAAGCACTTGCAAAACCTTCACGTCATATTCTTCTAAACCTTCATTATTTCTCGCTCGATCCTGAGCTCTTGTAATTGTACTGGTGATTGATGATTCTAAATAATCACGTATAGAAGGATAAAATTCCGCCATGGTTACCATATTATCGATAGGTTCCTCAGCATTTAATTGTGCTGCTTCCTGAAATGCTTTTAGTAATGAACGTTCACCACGTGAAGTGTGCTGTCCACCTTCTCCTAAATTACGGATTTTCGTGAAGATCTTTTGTAATAACTCTATTTGATAAGGAACAAAAGGATAAAATGATACAAATTCATCTATTGAACGATACCCTGAACGTAATTGTGTATTTTGCTTATCAAACGCTAAACGATTATGAATTAATTTTCCTTCTTGATCATGAATCGTTTTTAATGTATCTGCACCAACGTCTTCTTTTTCTAACAAACGTTTTTTGATAACTTCATCTGTATTCGCACTGGATAAATTGATTTTTGTTTCAAATCGTCCTTGGATTTTTGAAAAGTCTTTCGTACTATCAAGATCTGAAACAGTTGCTTCTAGTTTTTCTTGTGATGTTACAATTACCCATGCTTGACCTTGACATAAGTCACCGAGTTTTTCCGTTATCGTTTGCAAGTTAAGCATTAAACTCGTATTATTACCGATATACTGTCCTACTTCATCTGCAAGAAATACAATTCGATAATCCGGGCCTTGTTTTTTACAATAATCTGCTACTAATTCAGCTACTCGCTGTGCGTCAATAGAGAACCATTCTCTACTCATGTCAAAGAACGTCTCTGCTGTATCTTGATCATAGCCGACCGATTCAAGTGCTTGTATAACCTTTCTCTTACGTAATAATATTTTTAATCGAAATTCTTCCCATGGCTTTCCTTGTTGGTCGTAAATGGCTTGCTTAAAGGATTCATAATTTCCGTCATCATCTAATTGACGTTCCATTTCAGCAACCCACAATGTATCTGAATATCCTAAATGATTATTAAACACTCGTAAGAAAACTTCAATTATACGTTCTTTCTCTGCATCTTTAGAAGAGGATGTTGATCTTGAATCAATATTAAATAACAAGGCATCTGTTCTTTTTGCAGATACTTCTTCCATCATTTTAAGCAACTCTGGATTCTTTGTTTTATCTTTGAAGTAATCTGCAGGTGTTCTACCTGAAATCGTTTGGTTATGTAACAAATAAGATAAGATTTTTAAAAAGTGAGACTTTCCGGATCCAAAGAAACCCGATATCCAAACCCCAACTTTAGTTGATGGCTGATTATAAACGGCAAGATAATTACGATAAAAACGTTCTAAGTAATGTTCGCTTTCTTCTGTTAATACATACTCATCCAATTCATTTTCAATTGTTTTTTCATCCATTTGTTCAGCTTGAACAACGTTATTAATTGGACGGAATATATCTTTTAAAAATAAATCTTTAATTTTCATGTCCCTACCCCCTAGGAAATACGTGATAATTGATAGTCATCTTCATAGTCAAGAATGCCAAATAGTTTTAATCGTAATCCTGTAAATTCACCCGGATAGAATAATATGATTGGTTTTTTATAACCTTTACTAGAGATGGCTTTTAGTAATTGACTCGACCGCAAAAATGGATGCGCTGAACCAACCCCAGTAATAAAAATAAGATCCGCATTTTCTGTTATGTCTTTAAATTGTTGGATCATTGTATTGCTTTCATTTAATATCGGTTCGAATACATCAATCAAACCTTGTAATCCTTCCTCTTCTTCCATTTCAAATAGTTCTTCCAACTCATCTTCATCAAAAAATGAAAGGAGAAATTCAAATAAATTTACTTCTTTGATTTCCATTTTGGCTCGTTTCAACATGTTCTTTATGTATACACGAACTTGTAATTCATCTTCAGGAGGATAGTCTAAGACAAAATGAGGAATGTCACTTCCAATCCCTCTTGGATTTGTAAAGCTATCTTGTTGAATCCGCTTTTCCATTTGTTCTAATCGTTCATACGTCGATTTCATTCTTCATTCACCTTTTCTAGAATTGTAAAAGAATATAATAGAGGGGCATTCCTCTCAGCATATGTTTTTAATGACTGACTCATATATATCGGTTTAACTTGGTACTTTGTTGGTTCAATCTTATCAATCATCTTTGAATCCCTGAAAAACAATACCAATGAACTAACAAGTCGCTTGATGGTTTCGGGTCTCCAACGACTGACTTTTTCACTTACATTAGCTTTCCCTTCAAAGAAATAGTGAAAGTCATTACTGTATAAAGGCTCCTGCTGTTCATACTTAAATACAAGAACTTCTAAGTAAAACTCTAATGGTATTCGATATACTTTTAAAAATGAGTATAATGTCATTGCCTTCCGATCATAGTCGCTTGCGTTTAAAAAGTGTTTCTTCATTACATCGTCAAAGACAGCTGCTCGATTGTAGACCATATTAAAGCGATTTTTAATACTTACTGGACTCCTTAACTGAAATGAATTTTGCTCCATTACTTCATCTAATATTTCTTTTTTTACTTTTCCTTGTGACATGAGCTTTAAAACAACTTCAATCTCATTTTCAGACCATTTTTCCTTCGTAAATCCTGCGGAATATTCCATATATATTCCTTCACCTTACCTTCTTAAATGACGTTAGTTTGATTAAGAACTTGATCAACGACTTCAAGTCTTCTCTTTCCACATTGTTGACGAATAATGGTTGTATACTTACCATTTTTAACAAATTTGCGCGTATTAGTTATATACAACTTTTGAATCAATTCAATCATTTTCGTTTCGTCTATCTCGTCATTCCAATATTTATCTATCACAAAATTAATCGATCCTGCTAAATCTCTCTGTGTTTTCTGAAATAGTTTAACTTCCACGGAAGCCACCTCAATACTCTTACTTTTTTTATACTTTATCTTTATTTTATCTCTAGTACTTTAGTAACTCAATAGGGATGGAAAAATATACAAAAATTTCTTGCAGCTCCACGTTTTATCTATGTAAGGGGGTACCCACCCGTTTCATGCCCCACCCCTTTTATATGAACCGTTGTTTATCCATTGAGATAGACGGCGGTTTTTTGTTTTACAGAGACGACATGCGTGGTGAGAGGAGCGTATACGAAAGGAGGATAATGAGATGAATCAGTCATTAGTAAAAATTCTATTAAAGGCAAAGGAACTAAACAAATGGGTTCCCGCTAGGTTTCTAGCAAAGTACGACATCCAAAAAGTAAATCTTCTAAAACTTGAAGATGCTGACTTAATTCTCCTTAAGAGAAGCAAATCAGAAGGCTTACTACTAAAGCTGACCTTAAAGGGTTATCACTACTTCAACAAATAATAGGAGTTATCTTTTACAAAAACATTAATTAGGAGGAAATCTCTTATGAAGGAAAATGTATGGCAAGAGCAGCAACTCAAATTAGGATTATTTACGGAGAAAAGTGAATCCTTTCTCGAGCTTAAAGAAATTCACGAGATTCTATTAAACAAACATGCTTCTATCTCAGAAGATGTAGCTGGTGCAATTGAGGCTAATGATTATGTAAAGCTATCTCATTTACTTGTTAGTAGAAGTAAGCTCCAAATAGCTATAGAAGAAATTGAATCTCTGAATGAGGATGAACTCAATACTCACGATTCATTGAACGATCGTATAGGTAATGCATTAAAGGATGCTGCAGCTACGATGGAAACTAAAGGTGAAGACATTTTGTTAAATGTGATCCACAATCTCGATAAATTAATTCAATCAGCACACAGTATGGTATCGAAGGCAACATTGATTTCTAACAAAACTATTAGCAAAGGAAATCAGCTTAGTCATCAATCAGGCAAATTACTTATTCATAAAACATCGGAAGGTTTAGTAAAATTGGCGGATTTAATTCAAAAAAGATCCTAATTCATTGAAAGGAGGTGAAAATCATATGAAGACAGATAAACATTCAACAATAAGTAACATCGTGCCATTCTCTAGTAGTAACAGCTCTAATGGATCTTCATTACCTAACGTCGTTGTTTCCTCTTCAGAATCGAAACGTCGTATTGAGGAACTTCAAACATTCGTTGACGATGTAATGGTAAAAGGAATTGACTATGGTATGGTAGATGGATTCTCTAAGCCAACATTGTTAAAGCCGGGTGCTGAAAAACTTTGTGATGTTTTTGGGTTTTCAAAGTCCGTTGACGTGGTCAACCGCATCGAACAATGGAATACTGGTATATTTGCTTATGAAGTAAAGATGACACTTATACGAAAGGATAATGGCATTATCGAGGCTGAAGGACTTGGATCATGCAATAGCAAAGAAGCTGCCTTCCAACAGCAGAATCCATTTACCATCGTCAACACCGTTTTGAAGATGGCAAAGAAACGGGCATTGATTGATGCAGTATTATCAGCAACTCGTTCTAGTGGTATCTTCACACAAGACATCGAAGATTTTCCAAAACAACTATCAATTAAAGGAGGTGACGAACTAGCAACAAAGTACCAGTTACAGACAATTTTCCGCATCGTCGCTGAACTCAATATGCGTCCCGAAGTTGCAAAAGAGATGATGCAGATGATGTACCAAGTCGATCACAGCACAAAACTAACAAAAAAGCAGGCATCTAGTTTCATTCAAGACTTACTTCAGTTAAAGGATGTCTCTAAGGAGCTAAAAGAATTGGATAAGCAACAATATAATAAATGAAGCTCATGGATTGCATCTGCAGTCGATGGGCTTTTTTATTGCACAAAAATAGATGAATTCATCCGCCAATGAACTCATCTACAACTAGAATTCTTAACAACAGTATATCGCATCAAAAGCATTCACTCAATTGGAGGGACGATCATCGTCTCTCCTTTTTTATTTCTACTAAACTAATTGGAGGAACATATAATGAACAACATATTTGATAAAGTTACTTTTAAACTATTGCTGGCCTCAACTATTCGTGAAAAGGAAGATGGCTATGTCGTAAACGAAATCTTCACTAGGTATCCTTCTATTCAGGAATTACTTGATGTTACAGAGGAGGAGTTACTACAAATCGATGGTATCGGCAAAGTAAAAGCTAAACAAATCTTATCTGCGTTAAAGCTCGCACGTATGAATCCATGTCCTGTTGAAAGCCGTTTTACCATTCGCTCACCTGAAGATGCTTATAATTACCTTAATGAAATGAAGTACCTTAGCCAAGAGCATTTTGTGGTTCTAGGATTAAATACAAAAAATGAGATCATCTTCAAAGAGACTGTCTTTATTGGATCATTGAATGCATCCATTGTACATCCGCGCGAAACATTTAAACACTTAATCCGTCGCAGCTGCGCAAGTGCCATCGTCGCACATAACCATCCATCAGGCCAGCCGGATCCTAGTCGTGAAGATATCGAAGTAACTAAAAGGTTAAGTGAGGCTGGGAAAATTCTTGGAATTGATGTCTTAGATCATATCATCGTAGGTGCCCAGTCATATGTATCCTTAAAGGAAAAAGGATATTTATAAGATATATCAGATAGAGACAGTGATTGTTGCTGTCTCTTATCTTTTGCTTAATGGGCTAACTTTAAAGATAGTGGCGTTTTTCTCTGTTAACCCCACCATTAAACCATGCCTAAACGTTGATATAACAGGTTTCCTTGTAAATAACCTTTGCAATACAAATAAATCTAGTTGTTCAAAATACTGTTTTACTATGTATTAATCCCTTACACATCGAAATTGTAACATTGAATTGAAAGATTTTTTTACTTACCTTCAAAACAATAGCTCATTTTTGATCTATACACACTCTGTCATTCCTTGCCCAATGTACAGTGTAAAATCTTCTTTTATCACTTGGTACATATAGGTTCTTTCTATACGCATTTCACTTGGATACAAGGTTAATATGTACCCGCTCATCACTCTTGTCTACATGTCTTTTGTACATGCCAATTCCGATGTTATCAGCACGACTCAAGTAGCCTTGTCTACGTAATACATCTATATACATGAGAAGCATATTATCGACATCCTTTTTAGGATCGCTTGTCAGGAAGAGCATATGACATATTTCATGTTGTTTGGTAGAGCCCGTTTGCAGATTAGAAAAAGCTTGCTCGATCAATTTTATCTCCGCTGCACTCGAGGCGTGGCGATGCATGGTCGAAGCAATGTTATATGTAACTGCTTCTCTTTTCTCAATAGCAGGTATCTCACAAGAAAAGTGAAAGTAGTCCCTAGTAGCTAAATCTTCAACTCTTACATGAATTTTAGTTTTAGGATAGCGCTTCTGCCCGCTATATAGCCATACTTGAGCGTTTGATATTAAATGATCATCTGTTATTACGCTTTTATTTAATGCATCGAAGATCGACTTCAAGACTAACTCTAGTTTGAGTGAATTAGGTGACTGAACAGATACAATTTCTATTTCTACTGCTATGTCATTTTTGAATATAGAGAGGGATTTTGCTCTAAGTGCTGCACGTGCCTTTTTCATTATTAACTGTTGAAAATACATCATGGAATGATATTGGATCAATTTATCATTTGTAGACGGCCTTTCTAGTGTTTTTGGCTCGTGTATTAACTGCATAATCATTCCCGCTTGATTTTCTTTTATCTTTAACTCTGGTGGGTGTAACGGGTTTGCCTGTTTCATACTGCAAGCTTTCCTCCTGTCCTGTTTTGTGCATCGTTCAGTTTTAAGTCGGGGATACAGGTGAGTCTAATTACATCTATAAGAAAATCACCAGGTTGCTGATTAGTCTTTATTGCATCACCAATAAATTGTAATTCTTTATGACAAGAATTTTGATTTTCTCTATATACGGTTTTAACTCTAGTTAAATAACCTTCTCTTTGGAGCCACTTGACGATATGTTTAATATCATTTGTGTGACAACCTAATGTATAGGTAAGGAGTTCACTTATATGCATCGTATTGTTTTTAAAATGAGCAGCCTCTGGATCAACACCACCGTATATATCAATCCAGTGATAAAGGTAAAGTTGTCCTAAAAGCTTGACCCTCCTGTCTGTCCATTTAGTCTGATTTCTTAAGATAGATCCTTGCATTACCTCAATTGGAAACTCACAGTAACCATTTTGAGTGCTTTTCATTGTAACCCGATCTCGTTGAATCTGCTCGTTTGAATAATACGTGTCAGTAGGCAAGTGATAATCGGGGACAACCATTACTTTATAAACATTAACTTGGCATCGGCTTCCGACTTTTTTAATAAAGAAATTCCTACAAAGCCACTCAATGGCATTTCTAGTGAGTTTCATAGAGATGTTAACTTCCTTAGCAGTTGAATCTAAGCTCATAAAGAAGGAACCATTGGGGTTTGTTCCAACTACTCTGCACATGAGCAGATAGATTCTTAGTCGGTCACCTTTTAATTCAGGAAATGTAGTACCGAAGACTGTACGATCGACAAAAAATGTATTTTTAGATAGCTGAATACTCATACTACCCCTCCTCATTTAAAATATAATGGATAACATTAAATTATATTTGCATTTATATTACTACAATGCTATCCTAGAAGCAAGAAATAATCTCATAGGAGGTAATTGCATGTCCGGAATTTATATTAGTTCTTACGATTTTCAATACTTAAAGGACTCTAATTTAGGTGGTAGACTCCGTTTTTTTAGACAACATATGGTGCAATATCAAGGATCTGATTACACAATAACTTCTCTTGGATCTCGTCTTGGAGTTACTCCTCAGTCTATCTCAGCAATTGAAAGAGGTGATTCTAAAAACCCTTCATTTCTTCTAGTCCACAAGCTAACGAGGGAGTATAGAGTACCACTTGATTCAGTTACCGATGAATTCTATCAAGGAGAAGAGAACTTATTTTCTATTGGTAAACCTGATATTACTTATATAGATGATGAGGATTTTTTCCTGGAAGATGATGATACGGAAAATGATAAGGATCAAAGTCATGAGGATGACGTAGAGGATTACTTTGCTTTTAATGACACAAAAGGCCTTTTACTGTACCACTGCTATGATAAGCAATCTGTTACTCCTTTGCTTCATGTTCGTTTAAAAGAAGATATTTCACATAATGATATATTTCATCTCACATCCAGACTTATATTTGAGACATCTAAGTTAAAAAATGAAGCTTTTAATAAGGAAAATGCTTTACATCCATTTGTTGAAGCAAGTGACTTATTAGATGGAATTGAGAAATCTCTATCAGCTGAGGAACTACTCTCTTTACTGTCAGATGAAAAATAACGAATACAGCTCTTAATAAAGGAGAAAGTCAATGAAAGATATACAGATACATAATCTAGTTGAAACACTTGAACAGGAAGAACACAAACGGGATGCATTTATAAACCAGTTTGTCTCAGTACTCGTAAAGTCTGTTGAAAAAGAAGCTAAAAAGGAAGAGGCATAAGTGTCTTTTCTATTTTAAGGAGGATTTACATGTTAACAGGAGTCATTTACGCCCGCGTAAGTACAGAAGAGCAAGCATCAGAAGGTTACAGTATTGAAGCACAGAAACAACTGCTTCGAGATTATGCGAAGCATCGTAATATACAAATCATCGATGAGTATATTGATGAAGGTCGCAGTGGAAAAAGTATTGAGGGCAGACCCCAAATGCTAAGATTATTAAGAGATGCTAAAGACACCAAGTTTGATGCAGTGATTACTTACAAACTTGACCGACTTGCTCGTAAAACAAGGGATTCTCTTGAGATCATTGAGACATTAGAACGTCATAACGTTCAGCTTATGAGTTACTCCGAAAGTATTGATACATCTACTCCGGGAGGCAAGATGTTCTATACCGTACTTAGCTCAATATCCGAAATGGAACGATCAACTATTATTGATCGTGTCAAAATGGGCATGAATCAACGAGCGAAGCAAGGTAAGTGGAATGGAGGTATTGTATTTGGATACAATGTTATTGATAAAGAGCTTGTGGTCAATGAGGAAGAGGCTGCAGTTGTGCAGGATATATTTAACCTCGCAGACAAAGGATATGGTTTTAAGAAGATAGCGTATGACTTAAATAAACGTGGTATTAAAACAAAAAAGAATAAGGAATTCTCGACTATTTCTGTTAAAACAATTTTAAATAATCCCATGTATATTGGGAAGATTCGTTTTAATCAGCATGAGAATTGGTCAGAAAGACGACGACAAGGAAAGAATCCGGATCCTGTACTGGTAGATGGTACACATACCCCAATCATAGAGGCATCATAATGGAATCAAGTCCAGGAGAAATTACAAAAACGCTCACGCAGACCCGCACAATCTGCTAAACCATACTTCTTAGGTAGACTGCTTAGATGCCCAAGCTGCGGATATGGAATGGTTGCTGCAAAGTCAAAAGGCGAAAATGGGAAGGTCTATCGAATGTATCAATGTGGTCAATATAAAAATAAAGGACGGACGGTTTGCCAAGCTCACTCCATTAATGCAGATAAGGCAGAAAAATATGTCCTTGACGAGCTGAACCGTGTCGTAACTCTCCCTTATTTCATTGAACGATTAGTTGAAAAGATGAACGAAGAACGTTCTGATGCTGAACGTCCACTTCAAGAAGAACTAAATCGACTTGTATCAAGTAAGCAAAAGACAGAAAAGCAACTGGATAATCTCGTCTCTCTACTAATGGATGATCCAGAACTACGAGACATCTACAAAAAGAAAATGAAGGAGCAGAAGGATTTCCTCCTTAACATAGAAGAACGTATTGAACATGTCAAAAAACAGCTTCTAAATGTCAGCAAAGACCCTGTCGATGCAGACGCACTCAAACAGCTTCTAAAGAACCTTGACTCCATATTAGAGCGAGCAGACGCTGCAGAGAAAAAAGAACTGCTCGCTCTTTTTGTTAAGGATATCCAAATAACCAAGGAAAGAGTATCCTTCAAGGAAGGGAGACAAATTACACAAATTAATCTGATGTTTGACTTTACCATTGAGGCGTTACAAGGCAGTGCAAGTGTTCTCCTGAATAGTATGGATCACATCAACTGCATTGCACCGATTGATCACTCCATAATTAGCCAAATATCTAAGGAAGATATGTATAGGGAGGCACTTGCTTCCCTTAACCTTTTACCCTTATTTATGATACGGTTCACCCCTATTAATCCGAAAAGCCCGATAAACCTGCTCCACCAAAATCAACCGCATCAACTGATGAGGAAACGTCATCCTACTAAACGAAAGCTTATCATCTGCTCTCTTTAGCACCTCATCACTAAGCCCCAAAGATCCACCAATAATAAAAGTAACCTTGCTTTTTCCATATGTCCCTAGCTTATCAATGGTATCGGCTAGCTCCTCTGAAGACTTTTGCTTACCTTCTATAGCTAGTGCGATAACATGTGCATCAGCTGGGACTTTGGCAAGGATTCGTTCGCCTTCTTTTTTCTTTACTTGCAGCATTTCTGCATCACTTAAGATTTCTGGTGCTTTTTCGTCTGGAACTTCAATGATTTCTATTTTAGAATAGCTTGAAAGTCTTTTTGTATATTCTTCGATTCCAAGCTTTAAGTATTTTTCTTTTAATTTTCCAACTGTAACAATTGAGATATTCACATGCTTTCCTCACTTTACAAACAAGATATCCACATAAGTTATCCACATATCCACATTTTTAATCCACATATAGTATGGAATCACTTGTTCGCCACCATATATATGGCGTTATTTTTACAATATTCACAGGTTGTTGATAACTTTTCTTTATCTGAAATTTGTTCCAAAATCGGAAATGTTTCAAACTCATTTACTACAGAATCTATTGCTATATCAACGTGTTCAGCACAACTATAAATCATTTTTCCTTCTCCTTTTAGCGATTGCTTTTTTCATTTTTCTAAAAATAATTGTGGATAATCATTTTTTCTAATCCAATTATTAGTTATCCACATTCCATCTTATCATTCTACCCAAAAACTGCAACCACTCTAACAAAATTCATTTACTTTTCACGATAAGACCTTATCCACAAACAACTTCATTATTTTTGGAAAAAAATATTTCTCCTTATTCTCTTTTAATTCTCTTTTAATAAAAAAGTAGAGCAAAACTTTTGTCAGTTTTGCTCTACTTTTCTTTTTTACATTTGATCTTCCGATAACGTTAGCTCTGCTGTTTCTAACTTTCCATTGCGATAATATTTTACTTCCATGGAATCGCCAATTTTCTTTTCATTATATAAATGCTTTCTTAAATCAATTAAGTCCACTATTTCTTTGCCATCTAGTTCCACAATAACATCTAGCTCTTTTAATCCTGCTTTTTGAGCTGGTGAATTTGGTGAAACATCTTTAATTGCTACACCTGTAGTGACATCCTCTGGTAACTTTAATGCTTCCTGCTGATAGTAGCCCGGAATATCGCTAACAGATTGCAACTCAACTCCCATGTAGGGTCTTTGTACTTCTCCATGTTCTTCTAAATCTTCAATAATTGGTATCGCTGAATTAATTGGTATCGCAAGCCCAATCCCTTCTACAGCAGATTCGGCAATTTTCATACTATTGATACCGATAAGTTGACCTTCAATATTAACAAGGGCTCCACCACTATTTCCTGGGTTAATAGCAGTATCTGTTTGAATAACCTCTGATTGCCAATCTGGTGTCCCGTCCTCATTAATATCAACTGGAATCGTTCTTTCTAATCCGGAAACAATTCCTTGTGTAACCGATCCAGAAAAGGTTAACCCTAATGGATTACCAATTGCAATGACAGGTTCACCTGCTTTCAGCGTATCTGAATTACCAAATTCCGCTATCTTTGTTATTTCGCTTGCATCTACTTCGACTACTGCTAAATCTGTCCAAATATCAGCACCAATTAGTTCCGCACTAATTTTCTTTCCGTTTGATAAAGTAACCTCTAGCTCTGTCGCACCTTGCACGACATGATTATTTGTGACAATATATGCCTTGCCATCACTTTTTTTATATATAACACCTGAACCTGTACCAGCCTCTTCTGCCGTCGTTTCATCTGCCCAGAAATTAGAGGACTGCAGATTGGTAATTCCAACAACTGAATCAGCTGCTTTATCAACTGCCTTTGTGACATCTGTTTCGACATTCAATGAGACATTCTGCGTTTTTACCCCTTCCGAATTGCTTATCACACTCCCGCTTTCTTCCTTATTCGGAAGAATCGCTAAATCTGTTAACCGTGGGCTAATTAATAAAACAAGTACTGCACCAATAATTGCACCAATAAATCCAGAGAAGAAATATCCCTTTCTTGAGCCTCTCTTTGGTCCATCTCCCCGATTACCATAATCATATTCCACAAGCTTCATTCCTTTCTACAGACATTATCTAAATACTTTTCTAACATATTCTTTATTATTTTTCCTTTTTTTTAAAAAAACAAACGAACTACTTAGAGATGTTTTCACCATATGATACCCAAAAGCGTTGATAGCATACTTCCATTTTTCCATAAAAAAAAGCGAATAACCAAGTATCCGCTTTTTTTATCCACTTATATTGCCATCATTTTTGTCGGTATTCTAGGATCTGTATCAAATAAAGTAACCTGTTCCCCTAACCCGACTCCACGGCTTTCCAATGTCTGTCCAACTGACATTCTGGCTAAATCCTTCATATTATTATCTAAGCTTAGGTGAGCAAGATAAATATGCTTTGTGCGATCTCCAATTACCTCGCTCATTGCAATTGCTGCATCTTCATTACAGACATGCCCTACATCGCTTAAAATACGTCTTTTAATATTCCATGGATATTTTCCCATCCTCAGCATCTGCACATCATGGTTGCTTTCAAACACATAGGAATCTGCATTGGAAATGATTCCTTTCATTCGATCACTAACATAACCTGTATCTGTGATTAGTACGAGCTTTTTCTCTCCTTCATGGAATACATAAAACATTGGCTCTGCCGCATCATGGGATACGCCAAAGGATTCAATGGATAAATTGCCAAATGTCTTAACGGTTTCCATATCAAATTGAAATTTCTGCTCTGTGGGAATTTCGCCGATTAAGGGATCCATTGCTTTCCACGTTTTTTCATTTGCATAGATAGGTAATTTATATTTTCTTGCAACAATTCCTACCCCTTTAATATGGTCACTATGCTCATGTGTCACTAATATCCCTTTTAAATCACTCATTTTCCGTTCAATGCCTTGAAATAAGCCTTCCATTTGCTTTCCGCTTAATCCAGCATCAACTAAAAAGGAATGATCTTCTGTTTCAACAAAGATGGCATTTCCTGTACTGCCACTTGCGAGAACACTAAACCGCATTTTTCTCTCACTCCAATTTCATTTCCTCTGTTTCTGGTTGAATAACTGCCCCGTCCAAAGCATTTACATAAAAGTCTTCTTCATCCACTGTTACTTTCCAAGTTGGAGCAAGCAATTGTGCAGATGTATCAAGCTGTGTATAATAGCCTAATTCTACATAGCTTACATACGAATCACTTTCTATGAAGTTATTTGTAAATAAGTTCAGAATAACATCCAACGGCTGAATAATGTTTTCTTTTTCATCCATTTCTTGAATTTTTTCCAAATACGTCTGGTTATAGGAAACGATTTTGTTCTCTTCATTTACATTAAAGGTAATTTCACCCTTTGGATTTCGATATAATGTCTTTCCAGCATGCTGTTGATAATACGTAATGGTATTCCCACTCTTTTCCCAAAAGCGATACTCTGAACCGTTAAGCACTTGATTAAACAGAAATTCAGTTAACTCCTCTGGGTCAAAATCTTCTTTAATACTAATTGGCTCCACTAACACTGCTTGAAGATATATGCTATCTCTTACGGTAATTTCTTGACCACTTAATAGCCCTTTTTCCATCTTTTTGATCTCATCATCCGTGAATTTCTTCGACTTCGCTGATAAATATTGATCCTTTTGGTTATTGACTGGAAGCTTTTCTTTATCATATTTAATTCCTAACCGTGAAAGCGTATTGGTCGTTGGCTCTGTTGTATAGTCATCCGCCCGTTGGTATTCTTTAATCTTTATATATTCATAAATTAGATATACATCCAATATTAAGAAGGCAATAATAAATATGGTCTTTATCTTACTCCAGTCCATCTAAGTTGCCTCCTGTTCCTTCCGAATATAAGGTATACCATTTATTATCATATTGGTAAAACCAGGTTGGTTCTAAGGAAACGATATTTTGCGAATCGACCTGCATATCATATCCCATCACAATATTCTGGAGTTTTTCTGTCTTTAACTTTTTATTATTTTGGAGATATTGTAAAACCTCTTCTCCTGATGAAACCGTCTCTTTTGAAAAATCAAACGGAGTAGTTGTATTAATAATAATTAAATTACTAGTTAAAAGGCGCTTCGCCTTATTATTTTCCCAGAACAAACGAATATCAGATAGTTCTGTTTTCAAATTAAACACAGGCATTCCATTTGTGTTGTATAAACGAAAGGTTATCTTTCTGTCTTCATCTCGTCCCACATATAAATAGTCATTAATCCAGCCACCTCTCTGATTGATTAGATCGATACTATTATTAATGATATGCTTCTGAATCGTTTCGTTCGAAATGCCAGAAGGTTTAAAGAAGCTGACAATATGGGTATCTTTATATATTCTAAGTAAACCCGAATCGTCTGTATACTCTTCCCAATTTGTTAAAATTTCTTTTTGGGCGATACTAGGATTAGTAAATAATGCTCTTTTCAATCGAATAGATTCGATTTGTCTCGTAAAATATTTGTATTTATTGACTTCCCTTTTCTCACTAGGTAAGTAAATTAAATACTGATCATTTGGTTTATACGAAAAATAGGTAGAATACACTGTTTTTTCCTTAAAGACACTATCTTTAAATTGATTCAGTTCCTCAACATATTTCGATCGTACCGATGTTTCATATACTTTCCCCGTTTCTTTAGACAGAAAATAAACCTTTCCATCCTTATATGAAAACAAAATCGTATCAAAATCAAAGGAATTATCCTGATCTACTCTTAAAATATCTTTGTAAATTCGAAAAGGAACTTGTCCTGGAAATCTTATTTCCAAACTATTATCCTGCTCTTCTAAAAAGCTTGCTACACTTTCTACTTTTGAAGTTATATTACGAAAATCTCCATACTCAAATTCTTTAAGCTTCTGGATAATAGAATCTATTTCTTCCCTTGAAATTGTACCATAATGATTCCCATCTATGTGTTGGTAAATTCCGTCTGGCTTTACAACTTCACTTACTTCCTTTGTTTCTCCTAATTCCTCCAGAGCAGTAGTTGACCCACTACCAATTGAATCAAATTCCCCACCCTGATCTGTCCAAAGGAGATAATATAATAACACACTTAAAGCTACGAGAAAGATTAAAATACCGCTTTTTACACTCTCATATTTCATCCCCAATCATCCTCTTCAGATTGAATATACGGTAGGGTGAAAGATATTTTTGTTCCTTTGCCTTCTTTACTGGATGCCCAAATTCTTCCCCCATGTGCTTCTACCATTTCTTTTGCGATTGCAAGGCCAAGTCCAGTTCCACCGAGCTTTCGTGTTCTCGCTTTATCAACACGATAGAAACGATCAAATATTTTATCAATATTTTCTTTCGGTATACCAACACCATTATCTGATACACTTACGATTATTTGCTGTTCCTGTTCCTTAATGGAGAAGGTAATGTTTCCACCTTCAGGAGAGTACTTCATTGCATTGGAAATTATATTATCTAGTACTTGTGTTAATTTATCTTCATCAATTTCAACAAATGCTGCTTTCTTTGGCAATTTTCTTATGAAGCTAACATTTTGTTGTTTCGTCAATTCAAAACGGTCAATAATTCGATTATAAAAAACGATAAAATCAACAAGTTCTTTATTTAACTGATAATCACGGCTATCTAATTTAGAAAGCTGCAATAAGTCATTTACTAAGCGTATCATTCTCTCGGTCTCATTTTGGGTGACATTTAAGAATTTTGGAGCCAATTCTTCATCTTTCCAAGCTCCATCATATAAAGCTTCTACATAACTGCGCATCGTAGTTAACGGGGTACGCAATTCATGGGAAACATTCGCTACAAATTCTTTTCTTTCCATATCAATTTTTTCCTGCTCCGTAATATCATGGAGGACCGTAATCAAACCATTAACAAACCCTGTCTCTTTTTGTATAACCGAAAAATTAGCCCGTAAAATATATGGCTCATAATGAGTACTATAATCCAAAATAACCGATTCTCTTTCCTCCAATAGCTCCTCAAATGTATATTTCCCATTAAGATCAAGGAGATTAATAATTGGCTCCGAGAGTACTGTTTCACGTGAAACATCTAGCATCTTTGCAGCTGGCTCATTTATAAGAATAATTCGCCCTTTTCGATCTGTTGCAATTACTCCATCTGTCATATAGGCTAAAACAGATGATAATTTTCGCCGCTCACTTTCTGTTGTTGCCTGTGATTCTTGAAGCTTCTTTGTTAAATTATTAAACGTGATTGCTAATTGTCCAATCTCATCAAAACCATATACTTTAACCTTTCTGGAGAAATTCCCCTTCGATAAAGCAAAGGCATGCTTTTGCATATCTGAAATAGGCTTTGTAATCGTTCTTGCTAATAAGACTCCTAATATTGCCGTTACAAATAAAGTGATAATCGTTCCTTTTTGAAAGATTTGATTGATCTTATCAATTTGTTTATAGACATTCTCAATCTTGCCCTCTAAATAAATGGCTCCGACTATTTCATCCCCATTTGTTTTTATAGGCGTAATCAGCTCATAGATTTTCTCACCGTTTTTCTGCTTAATTGGATTATCCGGTTGAGAGGAGTTTGAGAGAACTCTCCTTACCGAAACATCAACCATTTTCTGGCCGACCAAATGTTGGTTTTCCGGATCAGAGGTTCCAACGATAATGCCATTACTATTAACAACTCTGATTTCTTTAATATCAGATGAATTATTATCACTTAAAATTCTTTTGATATCTTCCTCTAATGTTGAATCACCGTTTTCAACAAATCGTTCCTTTACGAGCTGCTCTTCTAAATAGATAGATAAAATATTTACTTTCTCTTGAATCGATATTTTAAAACTGTCTAATAGCGTTGTTTGTAGGGTTTTTACAAAATAAACCCCAATTATTTGAATAGAAATAAGAATAAGCAAAACAATAACTAATACAAGCTTCAAATGAATAGAACGAAAAAAACTTACTTTTTTCATTAATAAATTTACTCCTGCTCAGGATTTCTTAAATAGTAGCCAACGCCTCTTCTTGTCACGATCCAAGTCGGATGACTAGGATTATCTTCAATCTTTTCTCTTAATCTTCTTACCGTTACATCGACTGTTCGTACATCACCATAGTAGTCATAGCCCCATACTGTTTGAAGCAAGTGCTCTCTAGTCATAACTTGTCCTATATGTTTTGCTAAATAATAAAGTAATTCAAACTCACGATGCGTTAGCTCGATCATTTCGCCTCTTTTTGAAACGATGTAAGCATCTGGATGAATAATAAGGGAACCAACTTCAATTTCATTCGTTTCTTTTTCTTCTTCTGCAGCAGATGAAACTTGCTGATGTCGTCTAAGATTTGCTTTTACACGTGCAATTAACTCTCTTGTACTAAAAGGCTTTGTCACATAGTCATCTGCACCTAATTCTAGCCCTAAAACCTTATCTATTTCTGAATCCTTTGCCGTTAACATAATGATGGGCATTTCATATTTCTTTCTGACTTCACGACATACTTCCATGCCATCTCTTTGCGGAAGCATAATATCAAGCAATACTAAATCTGGCTGGATTTCTTCCACTTTCTCTAGGGCTTCATTGCCATCATAAGCACAATACACTTCGAAGCCTTCTTTCTTTAAATTAAATTGCAGAATATCTGCAATTGGTTTTTCATCATCTACAACTAAAATCTTTTTATTCATTCAGGTATTCTCCTTCTATCAAAGTTTATCTATCGTAACTTCCATACTTTTATTGTTTACTTCTACTGTCTACTTTACCATTTTAAATTTATATAATCACTTTTTTTCTATTATAAGTTTAGTGATACGTTAGCTTTATCCTCTTTGTTTAGATCGCTTGATGACTACTTTCTCATCATTGCTTTATCCTCTAAATAGCCACAAATAAAAAAGACAGTGAAGCTTTCTCTATAAGCCCACTGAATCTTTCATCCATTGAGGATTAAAAAATCCCTCTATAAGAGAGGGTTACCATTTCCGATTATTCTACTTCATTCCAATGCATGGGAAATCTCCCTGCATCATTCATTATCGAAACATCCTTTTTAGGCTATTGTATATGCCCTCAATTCATAGTATAGCAATAGAAAGAGCCTCATTTTACTATAAGAAAAAAATACAAATGAAGATAGCTAAATTATTGAAACCTTTTATACTAGATAATCGTCTATATATATGAGTTTCATTTTCCCTTAATTTTGACAAGGAAATCCTTTCCTAGAATGGATTTCCTTGTCCTTTTTTTATCTATTATAGCCTCTACTTATTCTTCACTAGACAGTAAAATAATTCCCCTCCCTGCTAGTAATTCACTTTATATATAAAGATTATTATGAAGAAGGCATATACATTTACTTTAGCATATATTTAAAGGAAATAATGTTTTGCTATTATATTGTAATGAAATTGTTGTATTATTATCATGTTATGCAGAGATTTGTAATAGAAAGGATCTTTCGCGGTTTATTTACAGGGAAATAATTTGGGCATAAAAAAAACAACGAACATTCGTTGTGAATACAAAATCAAGGTGGCTCAGGACGGAATCGAACCGCCGACACAAGGATTTTCAGTCCTTTGCTCTACCGACTGAGCTACTGAGCCAAACTATGGTGACAAATGCTTAGCTCTAACATTTAAGCAAAGGTCGTTATTTACTTGTCTTCATTATGTATAAGATAAATGTATATAAAATATGTAAATGCATAGGAAGAAAAAATGGCGGTCCGGACGGGACTCGAACCCGCGACCTCCTGCG
>NZ_JVDT01000184.1:175-12179 GCF_001076885.1 Bacillus sp. 522_BSPC | reverse complement strand
TGAAAGCCAAAAAGCAGAGGAGGCAGTAGAAAGGTGGCGTTCATTAAGTGGATGAACGCCAAAAAGTTGAGAAAGCAGGAGAAAAGTGGTGTTCATCGAGTGGATGAAAGCCAAAAAGCAGAGGAGGCAGTAGAAAGGTGGCGTTCATCAAGTGGATGAAAGCCAAAAAGCAGAGGAAACAGGAGAAAAGTGGTGTTCATCGCTTAGATGAACGCCAAAAAGCAGAGAATCAAACGAAAAAGTAGCGTTCATCCCGCACAGATTCCTCCCAGCTTACTACCATCAAAACAAACAAAATCTCCCTAAACATTGACGGTTAACCAAAAAAAGTTTATTATTTAACTGACATAAATAATATTTGTTTGTAAAATAACAAACATATAAACGAGGTGTTTGTTTTATGGAGATTTCATCTTATTTTCAAAATGCAACGATTGATGAATTAAAAAAGGGCTATATCGATGAACAGGATTCCTATCTTTGTCTTTTATGTGGGGAGCAGATAGAGAAAGGTATTATCTATCCACAAGATGGAACATTATATGAAGCGGAAAAGTTCATGCAGCGCCACATAAAAGATGCTCATCAATCTGTTTTTCATTATTTACTTAGCTTAGATAAAAAGATGACAGGATTAACGGAGCATCAGACTAAATTGCTGGAGCTATTTTATCATGGGAAAAGTGATGAAGAAGTGAAAAAAGCGCTGGCAATTGGCAGTGCTTCAACCATTCGGCATCATCGCTTTGCTCTTAAGGAAAAGGAAAGGCAAGCGAGAAATTTTCTGGCGATTATGGAGTTAATGAAGGAAAAGGATAATCATGCGCCTAGCTTTGTTCCTGTTCATAAAACAGCCACAATGGTAGACGATAGATACAATATTACGGAAGAAGAACAGGAAAGCATAACAGCTAAATATTTCAAGGATGGGGTTTTGAGTAAATTTCCAATCAAGCAAAAGCAAAAATTAATTGTTCTCCGTGAAATATCCAAGTATTTAGAAGAGCAAGAGAGCTATTCCGAAAAGGAATTAAATCAGCTTTTAAAGACTATTTATGATGATTATGTTCTGATAAGAAGATATTTAATTGAATACGGATTTCTTGATCGCAAAGCAGATGGAAGCCTTTATTGGTTAAAAAAATAGGCTTTTTCTAAAAGAATCTTGTTTTTTCAATAGAAAATTAATTATTCAAGCTGTGGGGAACAGCAACAACCTTTACGAGAACACAAAAAAATAATAGAAAGGTGATAGACATAACATGGACCGCAAAAAAGAGCTAAAACAACAGTATAGAGAAATTCCGATTGAAGCTGGTATTTATACGATAACAAATAGTAAGAACGGGAAAATTTGTGTCGTTAGCACGAGAAATTTTAAAACAATTAATGGAGTGAAATTTTCACTGGAAAATGGCGGATATGCCAACAAGAAATTAGTGGAAGAGTGGAAGGAATACGGGAAGGACGCATTTTCATTTGAGATTGTAGAAGTGCTAAAGCCGAAAGACGATCCTTATTATAATGAAAAAGAAGAGCTAGCAAAGTTGGAGGAAAAGTGGTTGGAGAAATTACAGCCATTTGGTGAAAGAGGCTACAATAATAAGAAATAGGATGGAGATGTCTGAATAGGACATCTTTATTTCATATCCGCAATTAATAGAAAATACTTTCATTTTTCGTCCCTACTTGGTATCTTACTTAATAAGATTAGTATATTAGAGAGAATTTTTCCAATAGTAAAAAAAGGGGATATGACGATGATCCGAGAGATGAAGGAAACAGATTTAGGAGAGGTACTAGAGATTTATAATGATGCCATTTTACATACAACGGCTGTTTATGATTATCGTGCACATTCCTTAGCAGACAGAAAAGGATGGTTTAACCAGAAAACAGAGGGAGGGTATCCCCTTTTTGTTTTTGAGGAAGATGGCAAAGTGCTTGGGTTTGCTACATATGGTCCATTTCGGGCTTGGCCAGCTTACAAGTATTCGATTGAGCATTCTGTATATGTCCATAAAGAGGCAAGGAAAAAAGGGATTGGCACAAAGCTATTAAAAGCCCTAATCGAACGTGCTGAAGAAGAGAGCTATGCGACATTAATTGCGGGAATCGATAGTACGAATAAAGGAAGTATTCTCATCCATGAGAAACTAGGATTTACTTATTCAGGCACGATTAAAAAAGCAGGCTATAAATTTGAGAAATGGCTAGATTTGGCTTTTTATCAGCTAGAATTAAAGGGTCCAGAATCCCCAGTAGAAGGATAAGGAGGAATAATAAGGATGGCAAAACCAGCAATTACGGATTATCCAGAACATTATAGAGGCTATGTAGGTCTAGTTCCAGAAGGAGACATAATCGAAATTATTGGTTCTCAGCTAGACGAAACAATTGCTTATGTGAAGGCGAATGAAGAGAGAAGGGATTTTCGCTATGCAGAGGGGAAGTGGTCCCTTATAGAAGTGATTGGTCATCTTATGGACACGGAAAGAATTCAGGCTTATCGTTTATTACGGATTGCTAGGGGAGATAAAACGCCGTTAGCTGGATATGATGATGAAAGCTATGTGGAGAAAGCTAATTTTTCCTCCAGAACAATAGACGACCTTCTCCAAGAATTTAAAGCTGTTCGCTCGTCTACTGTTGCCTTGATAAAAGGTCTTTCAGAAGATGCCTGGGAAAAGAGGGGATTTGCTAATAAGGGAGAATTTACAGTGAATGCCCTTGCCTATATTATTGCAGGCCATGAACGCCATCATTTGAAATTAATTAAAGAAAGATATACGCTCTAGCATATAGGGAGATTCCTGAGAGGGAGTCTTTTTTTGTCGTTCTTCGGAAAAAAGGGGGAATTAAATAGACAAAAGGAAAAAGATTTGTGTCGATTATATTAACTATATTGGATAGTTAACTGCATTAAAACAGTGCAGCAACTGTCCCTTTAATTTTTATGGAAAAATAAAATTGAGTCAAATTGTCGGAAATTTACGTGCTATAATAAAAGGAAATTAAACTTATATAGAAAGTTGGGGGTTTTTAATGGCTGTATATACTCCTCAGACAAGGTTTCATCCAGAGATTGCTCTTACAAATCTCTCCGATATGACTAGTGGCGCACACATCATGTACATAACAAGTAACAAAGACACATACATAACAAATGCTGCGTCCTTCATAAAAGCCGGTCTGCTTTTGGAGCAAAAAGTTGTTTTAGTAGATCAGAAGAAAATATGGCCACTAATAATCAAAAAGTTGGAAGAAAACGGATTAGAAAAGGAAAAGATTAATCAGATTCATTTCATAGATAGTGAGGAAGTCTATTTTAGAAGTGAAAATCTTCCATTAGCAAGTATTATAGAAACAATTAGTGGCTCAATTCCCGATTATTTTTTTAATAAGGATATAACGATGCGGTTTTGGGGGAAAGCCCCAAGTCTCTTTAAACAAGACAAAATCATAGATAACTTGCTTCAATATGAGAATGAAGTGGATGAATACATAAGAGATTATCAAAATTATGCTGTATGTGCCTATGATGGGACAGAATTATCTGCAAGTAATTATATCCATTTAAAAAACGCCCATCCATATGTAATGACAGATACGGAATTCGCATTATCTAATGCGTATACAAAAGAAATCAAGCCTCCATCCCCCGTACGGAATGGCAAATATGAGGAAACTATTGCCAATCTTCAGCTAGCACAAACCTACTATTCCCGACTAGTAGAAGACATGCTAGACGCGGTCTTCATTACTTCCAACAATATTATTATGTATGCAAATAAAGCAGCTACCAAATTATTAGAAACAGAAGACCTTGTTGGAAAATCAGCATATGAGATTATGGAACCAGATTTCTTAGAAAAGTATTTAGAAAAGGAAGAGCTTATTTGGGGAGGAGAAATAGCAACACCTTACGAGATGGAGCTTATTACCTCTCAGGGAAAAGTAGTAGAGGTAGAAATTCTAGCATATCCATTTCTCTTCGAAGATTTAAGCTCGACAATTATTATAATTGCCCGAGATATAAGGGTCAGAAAAGAAAATCAGCAGCTTCAGATTAAAAATGAAAAACTAGGAATCGCTGGTCAATTAGCAGCAAGTATCGCACATGAAATTAGAAATCCCCTTACTGCTATTAAAGGATTTCTAAAGCTCGCATACCAAGGAGCAATGAAATTAAAAGACATTTATCCAATCCTTGATATTGAAATCAATCGGATTGAAACAATTGCGAGCGAGTTAATGTTTCTAGGAAAACCAGCAAAGTCAGAAATTAAAGAAATAAACATCGGAAAAATTCTTCTAGATGTTTATACGTTGATGCAATCACAAGCAAATCTTGATAATGTCGTAATTAATTTAGATACATATGATAATGATTTACATGCTTTATGTAATGTTGATCAGATGAAACAAGTTTTTATCAATTTGGTTAAAAATGCGATTGAAGCGATGGAAAACGGTGGCATCATCAATATGGAAGCAAAACTTGATGGGAAGTGGATTGTTGTCACCATCAACGACAATGGTAAGGGAATTCCTGATGACATAAAGAATAAACTGGGAGAACCTTTTTACACGACGAAAGAAAAAGGAACAGGTTTAGGGTTAGTAATTTGCTATAACATTATTGCAGAGCATAAAGGCGAAATAGATTTCATTTCAGAAGATGGTGTTGGCACAACCTTTACTATTCGATTACCTTTAGCGAATAAATAGACCAATGTTTAAAATTTCCTCTTTAGTGAAAGAATTCATAATAGAGGAGGTAATAGAATGAAAAGTAGACATGTTTATATCGCTTCTATTTTTACCTTAGTGCTATTATTTTATGGCTGTTCATCAGCTGAAGAAAATAGTGACAAAGAATCAAGTCAAACCGAGCAGCATGAACACCAAGAAACTGGCTCTCCAGAAATCCCTGAAGGTTTAGAGCCTGCAGCGGATCCGAAATATAAGGAAGGTAGTCAAGTAATCTTAAAGGCCAATCATATGGAAGGGATGGACGGAGCGGAAGCGACCGTATTAAATGCTTTCGATACTATCGCCTATCAAGTGACCTATACTCCGACGACAGGCGGAGAACCGGTCAAGAATCATAAATGGGTCATCCAGGATGAAATAAAGGATGCGGGAAGTGAAATGCTTGAAAAGGGAACAGAGGTTACCCTAGAAGCAGATCATATGGAAGGCATGAAAGGCGCAAAAGCAACTATTGAATCCGCTGAGAACACAACCGTGTACATGGTAGACTACCAACCAACAACAGGCGGCGAGATGATAACCAATCACAAATGGGTTACAGAAGAAGAAGTTTTTGCTGAATAATGTTGTAAAAAAAGGGTTGTAATTACAGCTCTTTTTTTATATGCTTGAATAAAGTTTTCCGAACATTCAATCTTTATTAACGGGAGTATATTTGACAAAATATTGTAAAAAATGATAAATTAAATAAAAATACATAATAAAACTATTTTCAAGGAAACTATATAATGATATGATAGATGTACGTTATTAAGAACATATTTGCTAAATTATTTCTATTTTTCAACTTAATATAGAACGATTCTATTGAATTTACTAATAATTTACAAAAAAAGAAATTCGGATGGGAGTTCCTTTTAAGCAAAAAAATGGTATAATCATAAAGCGAATTGCCTAAAGGAGGAAATAACTTGAAAAAAGTAAGGAAAGCGATCATTCCAGCCGCTGGACTCGGAACTAGATTTTTGCCAGCAACGAAAGCAATGCCGAAAGAAATGTTACCAATTGTCGATAAGCCTACTATTCAATATATTGTAGAAGAAGCAATTGCTTCTGGGATTGAAGATATTATAATCGTTACTGGTAAAGGGAAAAGAGCGATTGAAGATCACTTCGATTACGCCCACGAATTAGAACAAAATCTTCGTGATAAAGAGAAATTTGAATTGCTTGAAAAAGTTCAATATTCCTCTAATCTAGCAGATATTCATTATATTAGACAAAAAGAGCCAAAAGGATTAGGACATGCTGTTTGGTGTGCGAAAAGCTTTATTGGAGATGAGCCATTTGCTGTTTTACTTGGTGACGATATCGTACAAAGCGATACACCTTGCCTAAAACAACTAATTGAACAATATGAAGAAACACATGCTTCTGTTATTGGTGTTCAATCCGTACCGGACAATGAAACACATCGTTACGGAATTGTAGATCCAAGCGATAGCGAAGGAAGAAGATACCAGGTTAATAATTTCATTGAAAAACCAGCTCCTGGAACAGCTCCATCTAACTTAGCAATCATGGGTCGCTATGTGTTAACACCAGAAATCTTCATGTACTTAGAAAAACAACAAACAGGTGCAGGCGGAGAAATCCAATTAACAGATGCTATCCAACAACTAAACCAAATTCAACGCGTATTTGCATATGATTTCAAAGGAGATCGTTATGATGTTGGCGAAACATTAGGATTCGTAAAAACAACATTAGAATTCGCGCTACAACGTGATGAAATGAGAGAAGAAATTCTTGAATATATGAAGCAAGTGCTTGATAAAGCTGATTTAGATAAAATCAAAGTATTATAAGAAAGAAACGCCTTTTGAGTGCAGGGATATCTGCATTTGAGAGGTGTTTTTTTTGAAATTTGTGGTGTGAGTGTGGGAGTAATTAGTTAGTTGCTGGTGGTTGGCTGATAAGAGCAGTAGTTTGGCTGATAAACCTCAAGTTTGGCTGAAAAGAGTAGTGTTTTGGCTGAAAAATCCCAAGTTTGGCTGAAAAGAGCAGTGGTTTGGCTGATAAACCTCAAGTTTGGCTGAAAAGAGCAGTGTTTTGGCTGAAAAATCCTAAATTTGGCTGAAAAGAGCAGTGTTTTGGCTGAAAAATCCTAAGTTTGGCTGAAAAGTGCTGAAGTTTGGCTGATAAACCCTCAATTTTGGCTGATATCCCAATATCTCTTCCTTCGGTTTTGCTTATGTCTTAATGTTTCCAGCCATAATTCCAAATTTCTACCCGAACCGACTCCAAAATTAGAAGTAAAACCACAAAACGGTACCCGAACCGACTCTGCATTTAATCACAACTGCAAAATCCCTTCCTCATTCTCCAGTCTACACGCACACCCTCAAAACCCAAAAAAAGCTTTATCACTTGTTCAAAATAACAAGTAATAAAGCCAGTTCCAAAGTAAAGTTTCTAAATTAGTTCACTTCGCTCTTCGCTGAAGTCCGACTCTTCTTTTGCCACAGTTCCTTCACTTTGATGATCGCATCCTCTGTGTTTTGCACATATAAATCGATAGTTTGCTCATCTTTATATTGTAAAGCCGTTCTTTCATAGAGCGGATCATAATAGTAGGTTAACAGCAATTCAACAGCTTTAGCATAGTTTCTAGTCTGTAGAGCTTCTTCAATTTTAGCAGCCGCGGGTGTGTGGATGCGCCGCTTGATTAATTGGAATGCTTCTACACATTCATCATGATGATTGGCTGGAGAATAGTCAGCCAATATATGCTGAACTCGCTCCTCGATTGGCATATGAATAAATAGCTGAAGGCCAGCCTCCTTTTTTTTCAAAAGAAAGTCAGGCAGCAGTACTTTGCCAATCCGTTTGCTTTCACCTTCCATTAAAAAATAAGGAGAAGCAGGAAGCCTTTCGATTTCGCCGACAAGTAAGGAGTCGAAAGTCTTCTGATTATGGGGCTTGAGTCCAATTTGTCCAAAGATGGAGCCGCGATGATTGGCCATTCCTTCCAAGTCCAATACAGGAAGTCCTTCTTGCTTTAAATGCTGTAAAATAACCGTTTTATTGGAACCGGTATAGCCGTTTAAGACAATTGCTTCCTGAGCCATTTCCATTGCATCTAATTGTTGGATAACCCACCTGCGATACGTTCGGAAACCGCCTTGCAAGCGGTAGCTATGAACGCCCACTAAATCAATAACGGTTGCTGCTGTTTTACTGCGCATGCCGCCCCGCCAGCAAAAGACCACTACATCCCTTGATAATTCTTGGAATGACTGAATGAAAGCAGGCAGTTTTGCAGACACAATTTCCAAACCGCGAGCTTTTGCCGCTTCCACACTTACCTGCTTATAAAGAGTCCCAACCTCTGCTCTTTCCTCATCTGTAAAAAGAGGGATATTGATACTGCCAGGAATCGTATGCTCGTTAAATTCAGAAGGAGAGCGAACATCTACTAAAGAAAATTCTTTTTTCTCCCGTAATTCAAATAATCGTTCAATCGTTATATCTTGAAACAAGGTAGCTCCGCCTTTCTCTCACCCAACAAAAATATGACCAGGGCTCTCTTCTGTGACGTCGCCAATGATGGCAGCTTCTACACCAGTGCCAACTAATTCTTGCAGCAATGCATCTGCTTGGTCGCCTTTAACGGAAATCAACAATCCACCAGAAGTAACGGCATCGCATAAAATCAATTGATCGATTTCATCCAATTCAGAGGAGAACGTTACATCGCCTTCTAAATGTGCAAAGTTATTTTTCGTTCCACCAGGAATAACGCCTTCTTGTGCTAATTCTTTTACGCGCGGAAGGACAGGAACTTGCTTGGATGCGATTTTAATAGTGGTATTGCTTCCTTTCGCCATTTCAGAAGCATGTCCAAGAAGTCCAAATCCAGTGACATCTGTACAAGCATGCACCTCATAAGCTTCCATCACTTCTGCCGCCTTCTTATTCAGTGTAGCCATAACTGTCGTAACACGTTCAATTTCTTCTGTTGTCAAAAGGCCTCTTTTAATCGATGTAGTTAAAATGCCGACACCAATTGGTTTAGTTAAAATTAATTTATCAGTCGGCTTAGCACCGGCATTTGTACGTACTTTATCTGGATGAATCGTACCAGTGACAGCAAGGCCAAATTTAGGCTCTTTATCATCAATCGAATGACCGCCGACAAGTGTAGCACCAGCTTCTTTCACTTTATCGCCGGCTCCGCGCATAATATCAGCCAAAATTTCTTTTTCCAATACAGAAATCGGGAAAGCAACAATATTTAAGGCAGTTAGTGGTTTGCCGCCCATTGCATAAATATCACTTAAGGCATTTGCCGCAGCAATTTGTCCAAATGAATAGGGATCATCTACAATCGGTGTGAAGAAATCAACTGTTTGGACAATCGCTAAATCATCTGTAAGTTTGTATACGCCAGCATCATCGCTTGTATCTAAGCCAACAAGAAGATTTGGATTTTTTTCTGCTGGTGGCAGTGTACGAATTACTTCAGATAAATCAGCAGGCCCAATTTTACAGCCGCAGCCTCCTTTTGAAGATAAAGATGTAAGTTTAACGGAATAAGACTGTGTCATATGACACCAACCTTCTTTCTAGTAAAATAAATATTTTTTTTATAAGTTTCATTATCTATTATAAAGCAATGGGAAGCTCAATGCATGCTATGTAGATTGGATGGGAAAAAAAGGAGGGTAAATCTTTTTCGAGTGTCTAAAAATAAATATATGATATAATTTAATCGCACTTAATTTAATGATAACGAAGGTGAGAGAGATGAGTACGTTAACAGAGGAGCAATCAAGCCAAAAAAGAACGTTTTGGTTCGCTTTTCTATTTATAGTAGTTACAGTAATTGGTCTTACTTATGTGAAATGGTGGCCTTATTATCATAAAGCGATCCTTTCTTTTCAAACACATTCTATTGGAGATTCGATTCTCCAAGATCAGATTTCTAACTCTTTTTCATGGAGTGCAGCAGTAAGTTATACGGTTGCCTACTTCCAATCTGTATGGAAAGCAGCAGTTTTAGGTATTCTGCTCGGATCGCTTGTTCAAGTGCTGTTACCGTCAGGATGGCTGTTAAAAGTATTAGGAAAAACTAGCTTTGGCAGTACAGCAGCTGCAGGACTTGCTTCCATTCCAGGAATGATGTGTACTTGCTGTGCCGCGCCAGTTGCGGTTGGTCTTCGCAAAAAGAATGCTTCTGTCGGCGCAAGCTTAGCTTTTTGGATTGGAAACCCGACTATCAATCCAGCAACTTTAATTTTTATGACATTCGTCCTTTCTTGGAAGTTTACATTATTACGACTTGTGATTGGACTAATTTTAACCTTTGGCATTAGCTATCTCGCTAATCGCTTTGTAAAGGATACACCATCTGTATCTGTTGATAAATTAATAGAAGATGCCGAAGAGGATAAGCGTTCCTTTATGAAAAGATGGCTTGCTTCTTTAGGAAGCATGATTCTTTATGTTGTTCCAGCGTATGTTCTATCTGTTTTAATATTAGGAGCTGCACGCTTTTGGATTTTCCCACAATTAAGTGACAGCATGTCTAATAGTTTGATTGCTATTCTGATTTTTGCCATTGCTGGAATGCTCTTTGTTATTCCAACAGCAGCAGAAATCCCAATTATCCAAACCCTTATGATGATGGGGCTTGGGGCAGGGCCAGCTGCCGCTTTGCTTATTACATTGCCAAGCATTAGCTTGCCTTCCTTATTAATAGTCGCTAAATCCTTCCCAAGGAAAGTGCTCGTATTTGTCAGTCTTTCCGTTGTTGTATTAGGCATTATCAGTGGATTAATAGGAAAAGTAATGATATAGGATGACAGATCCACGTGCATTAAGACACGATGGATCTGTTCTTTTTTACGACGTCAGTTGAGGACCGTATCACTAGTTCTGGTTCATAAATAATGGGAGGTTCGTTTGATAGATTAAATTCTTTTCCCTCTACTGCTGCAATAATCCATCTAGCAGCATCAATCCCCATACGGCTTTTCGGATGATTAATGGTTGTTATTGCTATCTCTGTTGAACCAGCTGGATTAACATCATCAAACCCGATGAGAGAGATATCCTGTGGAATGGACAATTGTAATTTTTCTAAAACTGTTTGCACAGACTTTGCGATAAAATCGTTGTAACAGACAATGGCAGTTGGCAACTTATTTTTGTTTTTAAGCGTATTCAAAAGTTTTTCTGCAAAATCATGATGTAATTGTTCCGTAGTAAAGGTTACGAGATTTTCTGGACTAATGGAACGTTTTCCATGTCGCATTGCCTCTAAAAAGCCTTGCATACGATGAACACCTTGTAAATCATCAGACTTAAAGATTCCTAGAATTTGTTCATGGCCAAGTTGAATCAGATGATCTGTTGCCATATATCCTCCTTTGACATCATCCATTTTTAAATGAAAAGGAGAGAGCTGAGAATAGAACTGATTAATCATTAAATACGGAATATTACGCTGCTCCAGTTCAAGATAACAGTCCATATTAGGATTAAATTGATTGCTTTTAGTAGGTTCTAAAATTAGGCCATCCATGTTCAAATCAAGGAGATTACGGAGACATAGCCGTTCTTTCGCATGGTTATTTTCCGTACAGACTAATGTTAAAGAATAACCTCTATCCGTTAAATAGGTCTCCATTCCGCGAATAATCGATGGAAAAATATAATCGGAAAGATAAGTCATCATCACGCCTATATTTTTCCCATTTGTTTTGCTATCACCTATTTTACTAGCAAAAGGCTCCCCACAAAAAGTGCCAACACCCGGCTCCCGATAAAGCCACCCCTCATGAACCAGCTCTCTCATCGCTAGGCGAACCGTATACCTACTCACATCAAATAATTTCGCAAGCTCATATTCAGAATAAAATCGCTCACCTGGTTTCACTCTTCCATCCATCACCCAATCTTTTACCGCCTCTACCACCATTAATTTCTTCGAATGTCGCCCCATCGTAAATCTCCCCCTTTTAAATGAAAATCTGTTACTTCTAAGAAATGCGAACAATTCTGGAGATATACATTTTTATTGTATTTTTGTAAAAGAATGTTGAAGTTGGGGTGGGAGTGGCGCTGATTTGACCTGAGGAGTGTGGGATAGAGCTTGTTAGGGAGGAGCGGTGAGAGAGACTGTGTCTAAGCCCGAATGACAGAAAAAGTGGTCGCCGAGGTAACAGAGAGTCGTTCTCTAAGCCCGAATGGCAGAAAAAGTGGTCCTCAAGGTAACAGAGAA
>NZ_JVDT01000184.1:0-75 GCF_001076885.1 Bacillus sp. 522_BSPC | reverse complement strand
AGAAAAAGTGGTCCTCAAGGTAACAGAGAAGCGTTCTCTAAGCCCGAATAGCAGAAAAAGTGGTCCTCAAGGTAA
>NZ_JVDT01000183.1 GCF_001076885.1 Bacillus sp. 522_BSPC | reverse complement strand
CGCTCCTTCGGGTTCGGCGGTTCGAATCCGTCCCCCTCCACCATCTATACAGGGGTATAGTTTAAAGGTAGAACGAAGGTCTCCAAAACCTTTGGTGTGGGTTCAATTCCTACTACCCCTGCCAATTTTTATTAATTATTATGGCGGATATGGCGAAGTGGTTAACGCATCGGATTGTGGCTCCGACACTCGTGGGTTCGATTCCCATTATTCGCCCCATTTTTTTTGACACTTTTTTTATTTTATTGCATATAAATAGTATTGGGCTATAGCCAAGCGGTAAGGCAACGGACTTTGACTCCG
>NZ_JVDT01000182.1:31726-32088 GCF_001076885.1 Bacillus sp. 522_BSPC | reverse complement strand
CGTCGACTGAAATTACTTGATACAAAAGGCAAAGAGCTAACCTTACTAACGAATCGATTTGATTTAAGTGCAGATGAAATCGCCGAAATCTATAAATCACGTTGGGCGATTGAACTCTTTTTCAAATGGATGAAACAACATTTGAATATCAAAAAGTTCTATGGTCATAGTGAACAGGCTGTACACAATCAAGTGTATATAGCAATGATTGTATACTGTTTGAACGTATTGGCCCAGTTGAACACGAATAGCGATCGAAGTTATCTACAAATTAGCCGCTATTTAAAAGCAGCTTTATGGAAATCCGCAAACATTTGGTTACGCAAAATCAAAGGAAAGTGCGTGCCATAAGGGCTGTAACA
>NZ_JVDT01000182.1:133-31626 GCF_001076885.1 Bacillus sp. 522_BSPC | reverse complement strand
AGGTTATAGTAAAAAAATGGATGTTTACTACCTTAGTTTTGGTGTTTTCATTTTTTCAAAAAATACGGAAAATTTAAAACTGAAAATTCAGAACTTATTTATGCGACACTAGTGACATTTAATGTATTAAATGAAATTAAAATTCAAATAACTATACATAAATAAGAGAATACTGTTTAGTTGGAAGTGCAATTAATTTTAAAAAAACATATTAAAAATAGTTATTTTCTGCTATTCTTTATATTAGTTTTATCATATTTTGTCAGGATATGGAGGATTTATTTATATGCGATCAGATAAGCCTAAGAAGAAGAAACGAACTTGGCTTCGTGTCACTGGTATTGTATTACTATTATTGATTATTGGGATTGGTGCATATGTTTATACAGTTTGGCACTCATTAAATAAAGCGGTAGAGACAATGCATGAACCGGTTGACCGAGTTACAACCAAACGTGATAATTCATTAAGTCTTAAGAGTAAGGAACCATTTTCTGTATTAATGCTTGGTGTCGATGAACGCGATGGAGATTCAGGACGTTCCGATACAATTATCGTTATGACCGTTAATCCAGAAAAAAAGTCAGTTAAGATGCTAAGTATCCCACGTGATACTCGGACAGAAATTGTTGGTCATGGGACAACAGATAAAATTAACCATGCATACGCATTCGGCGGAGTTGCAATGTCCATGGATACAGTGGAGAACTTTTTAGATATTCCGATTGATTACTATATGCAAATTAATATGGAAGGATTTAAAGATATCGTAGATGCTGTAGGTGGGGTAACAGTTAATAACGACCTTGGCTTTACATATGAAGGTGTCCATTTCCCAGAGGGGCAGATAACGCTCGATGGAGAAGATGCACTTAAATTCTCCCGTATGCGTAAGGAAGATCCTAGAGGAGACTTTGGACGACAATTACGTCAGCGTTTAATTATTCAAGCTGTTATTAAAGAAGGTGCTAGTTTAAATACATTAACTAATTTCGGAAACATTTTCGAAGCCATTGGTAAAAACATTAAAACAAATATCACTTTCGATGAAATGGTTGATATTCAAGCTAACTATAAGAGTGCAGCAAATGACATCGAGCAAATAACAATTACAGGAACTGGACAAACGATTAATAAAATTTGGTATTTAGTCGTTGATGAGGAAGAGAAGACAAGAGTTCAAACAGAATTAAAAGACCACCTAAATGTAAATTAAATTCAATTAGATAGAGCATTTGCTGAGTCTTATCGGGACAAAAGCGAATGCTTTTTCCATAAATTAAATCTCTACTTCGGAAAAGTATAAATACACGTCTGCATTTCGCTTCTTCTTTTCCTTGCACTTGTAAATAGGAAATAAAAGTATTAAAATAAATTAATTGGATAAAATAAAACAAAATTTATCTTTCTACTTAATTTTTATACTGAAAATATTTCCATACAAAGCTTTCGATTCAGGAGGTTATAATGAAAAAAGTTATTACGTACGGTACTTTTGACTTGTTACATATAGGTCATATAAATATTTTAAGACGTGCAAAAGAATTAGGAGATCATTTAACCGTTGGTCTTTCTAGTGACGAATTTAATAAACTGAAACACAAAGAAGCTTTCCATAGTTATGAAAACCGTAAAATAATATTGGAAGCTATTCGTTATGTAGATGAAGTGATTATTGAAAATGATTGGGATCAAAAAATTAGAGATGTTGTCGATCACAATATTGATGTATTTGTAATGGGAGATGATTGGAAAGGTAAGTTCGACTTTTTACAAGACTATTGTGAAGTCGTGTATTTACCTAGAACAGTTGGCATTTCTACATCAAAAATAAAAACGGATATCATTAATATAAATGGTTAGAGAAATAGCTATTTATATATACTTAAAACTATTTTCGTTTCTGTTCAAGTTAGCCAAGTTCTTCCCAATACAGAAGAAAATAGTTTTTTGCGTGTCATTTATAGAAAATAATTATTTTATTTACAATGAACTTAAATCGTTATCCCAATCATATCCTTGTATCTTTTTAACAGATCATAAAACGAATTCCTTTTTTAAAGAACGGATAACAACTGGAGATAAAGTTGTTCTATTCTCACCTAAACATTTAGTTTCCTTTTTTATAGGGATTTATCATTTAGCAACGGCTAAAGTTGTCGTACTGGATAATTATTTTGGGTTTTTATCAGCTGTTCAATTTAATAATGATGTTAAAAAGCTTCAAATTTGGCATGCAAATGGAGCTATTAAGACGTTCGGCTGGAAAGACTATAGTATTAAATATCGAACGAGTGGTGCTAAAGAAAGATTTGCTGCTGTATATGACCAATTTGACTTCATTCTTTCGGGGTCAAAAAAAATGTCTAAAATTTATGGTGAAGCATTTTCCCTTCCCCAAAATCGAATGATTGAAGTAGGTATACCTAGAACAGATATTTTTTTCGACCAAACTTATATTGAGAAAGTAAAAAACAATTTTTATACAAATTACCCTATTTTGAAAAATAAACAAGTTATTCTCTATGCACCTACTTTTAGGGATAATAAAGAGGAAACTTCTGAATTACCTTTAAATATTTCTTATTTAAAGGAATACTTAGAATCAGACTATATTTTAATTATAAAGCTTCATCCGAGTATCAATAATGCTATAGACTTGACTAATTATGAGGGATTTATTTACGATTTTTCTGATTACCCTACGATGAATGATTTACTATTTATAACAGATATTTTGATTACTGATTATTCTTCTATCCCTTTTGAATACTCTTTTTTACATAAACCAATGATATTCTATCCTTATGATTTAAAAGAATATTCTCAAACTCGAGGCTTTTGGGAACCATATGAACAACTTGTACCTGGGCCCATTGCTTATAATACAGAAGAAATTGTTCATTTTATTAAAGAATCCATCTTTGATGAAAGACAAATCGAAACATTCCACAAAGAGTGGAATACATACTCTTTAGGGAATGCAAGTAAAAATGTGGCTAATTTACTTATTAATTGGTTAAAATAATTTATAAAAGGGATTTATCAAATGATGATAAATCCCCTTTTTTTACTTAAGAGACAAGAAAAACCCCCTTTGTTATTGGAAGTATTACGTTTCCTTTAAATACTAAGGTATTTGTTGAAATGACTCGAAAAGAAGTGTATATTTAGTTTGGTTTAAATAAATGTAAAGAAAATAATAAAAATATATTAAGAGACTGATGATACAGAAGTCATGTAAAGGAGTATTAAAATATGATATATGCTGAAATACTTGCTGGTGGTAAAGGAACAAGAATGGGAAATGTAAGCATGCCAAAACAATTCCTTCCACTAAATGATAAACCTATCATTATTCATACAATCGAGAAATTCCTGTTAAACGACCAATTCGAAAAGATTATTATTGCATCACCAAAGGAATGGATTAATTACACGAATGATATAATAAATAAATTTATCAATAATCGTGACCGTTTAGTTGTAATTGAAGGTGGAGAAGATAGAAATGGAACCATTATGAATGGAATTAAATATGTGGAGGATACATTTGGTTTATTCCATGATGATATCATTGTAACTCATGATTCTGTTCGACCATTTATTACACATCGTATTATTGAGGAAAATATTAAGTATGGTCTTGAATTTGGGGCTGTCGATACTGTTATTTCTGCTATTGATACAATTGTCGAATCAGAGGATGGGGAATCCATCTCTAATATCCCAGTGCGTGATTTTATGTACCAAGGACAAACACCACAAACATTTAATATGAAAATGTTAAAAGAGCACTATTATTCCCTTTCTACTGAACAAAAAGCAATCCTTTCTGATGCATGTAAAATTTGTGTTTTGAAAGGAGAAAAAGTGAAGCTTGTAACTGGTGAAGTATTTAACATTAAAATTACAACACCTTACGATTTAAAAGTAGCCAATGCTATTATTCAGGAGAGTATAAACCATGATTAATCAAGTATATCGCCTTGTTTCTCCAAGACAATTTGAAGTAACTTACCAAGATTTTTCATTAAAATCCGATATGATTGTCGTGCGACCAACCCACCTATCTATTTGTAATGCCGATCAACGTTATTATACTGGATCTCGCGGAAAGGAAGCGATGGCAAAAAAACTTCCTATGGCTTTAATTCATGAGGGAATCGGTAAGGTTGTCTATGATCCAAAAGGTGAATTCGCTAATGGAACAAAAGTAGTGATGGTTCCTAATGATCCAACCGAAGAAGATTCTTTTATTGCAGAGAACTACTTACGTTCAAGTAGATTTAGATCTAGTGGTTATGATGGATTCATGCAAGACTATATCTTTTTAAAAAGAGATCGATTAGTCGAAATTCCCGAAGATATGAACCCATTTGTTGCAGCTTTTACAGAACTTATTACGATTGCTATGCATTCCATCACCAGATTTGAATCGAGATCACATAAACGCCGCAATACATTTGGCGTATGGGGTGATGGAAATTTAGGTTTTATCATGTCATTAATACTAAAGAAAAAATATCCTGAAAGTAAAGTGATTTCCTTCGGGAAAACCCAGTATAAATTAGATCGCTTCTCTTTTGTGGATGAAACCTATTTAATAGATGATATCCCAGAGTCAGTAAAAATAGATCATGCCTTCGAATGTGTTGGTGGCTTAGGTAGCCAATATGCTATTAACCAGAGCATTGACCTAATTGTACCAGAAGGATCAATTTCCATTTTAGGCGTATCCGAATACCCAGTAGAGGTTAACACGCGAATGGTTTTAGAAAAAGGCATTACCATGATTGGTAGCAGCAGAAGTGGACGTGCTGATTTTCAAAATACAGTTAATTTATATAAGGAATACCCAGACATCGTTGATTACTTTTCCACGCTTATTGGAGAAGTCCAAACAGTTACATCCATTCAATCCATTATTGAAGCTTTTGAAAAAGATTTAACTTCCTCATGGGGGAAAACAATCATGGAATGGAAAATATAAGGTTATATATGGTTAACCAATAGATTTAGAAAGGTAGATTGTTTTTGAATAGAATAAAATTGCTACCTACTGTTTTAGTAAAAATATTTTTTCGATTTATTTATTTATTTTTTTGTCTTTTCTTTAAAGTAAATCCTAAAAAAATTACTTTTGCTTCCTCTCGTTCAAATAAAATAAGTGGTAATTTAGAATATATTTATACCGAGTTTCAAAATAGAGATGATAATTTTGTATTAGTGAAATCATTCTTTAAAATCAGGAATGATTTCACTGGGAAAATTCATTATTTATTTCATTCCATTAAAGAATGTTATCATATTGCAACATCTAAGTATTTTATTATCGATGATTATCACTATCTAGTTTATTTAATTAAGCCTAGAAAAGACACCGAGATTGTTCAACTTTGGCATGCTTGTGGAGCATTTAAAAAATTTGGAATGAGTCTTATAGGAAAGCGCAATGGACCAAGTAAAGAATATTTAAAAGCTGTCAAGATTCACTCAAACTATTCCAAAGTATATGTAAGTTCTTCAGAGGTAATTCCTTATTATGCAGAAGCTTTTGATATGAATGAGTCCAAAATCTTCCCACTCGGTGTTCCCAGAACAGATTTTTTCTTTGATAATCATCGAAAAGAAGAAGTAATAGAGAAATTAGTTCAAAAAATAGGTTTAGTAACAAACAAACAAATCATTCTATATGCCCCTACATTCCGAGGGAAAAGTTATCAGCAGAACGCGTTTGTTAGTCCTATTAATTTTAAAATACTGAAAGAACAGCTAAAAAAGGACTCCATTTTTTTAGTTCACTTACATCCTTATATGTCCTCTTCTTTTCATGTAGAGGATGATTTAAAGGATTTTGTTTACCATATTAAACAAGATTTTACGATTGAAGAGTTACTATTAATTACAAATGTTCTTATAACAGATTATTCCTCTATTATATTTGACTATAGTTTATTGAATAAACCTGCAGCATTCTATGCTCATGACTTAAAAGAATATATGCAGGACCGTGATTTTTATTATGAATATGAATCATTAGTACCTGGCCCGATATTCTCTCATACAGAGAGTCTTGTAGAATGGTTAAATGATGGCCAATACAATCACGAAAAAATGATTTCATTTAAACAGAAATTTTTTGATTACACAGATGGAAACACCTCTAAAAGAATTGTTTCACATTTAATCAGTTCCATTAATGATTTATCAAGCTAAGGAGATATAAGTATGTTAAGAAAGATTGTTCGAAAGTTAAGAAGAAGACCGTCTTCTGAATCATCTGGGACTGTAGTCCGTGATGAGTTAGAATTTAGTATTGATAAGCCCGTTCAAATAACGGAAGATCGCATTATCATTCAAAAAGAAAAAATAAGTGAATCGCTTCCTGTCCTTAATGAAATCGCTGGAAAAATCGAAGAACATATTCCACGTCGTAAAATTACTCAATTAAATTGGAATGGGCCAATCATGGAAATTGAAGGCTATTTTTTCTTAGAGAATATTCCGATGACGAATGAGGATTTAGTGAAAAAGCGTTTGATATTATTAAGCACTAGTGGTTTAAAAGTTTCCATCCCTTTACAAGATGTTCTTGTGAAAGATATAAAAACAAAAGATTCGATTGATAGTAAATATAGTTGGGCAGGCTTTCGCTCAAAGGTTAACTTTGCAACGATTACTTCCCATAATAGACCACTTCCTGAAGAAGACTATCGACTCTTCTTAGAATTAGACGTACATGTACTCGGCGATAAAGTATATAAGAAGTCCTTTCCTTTAGGAAATATTGAACATTTCCTAGATAATGGCTTCCATTCTGCTAAAATGGAGTATTTCACAGCAAAAAAGGAAATGAAGTACAATCTTTTAGCTACCTATGATTTACCATTAAAAACATTAAAAATTACATCTTCCAAGCTAAAGGATTTAGATCCTTCTGTTATGGGGTTAGATGCGGAACTGAAGCAACGGGGGATTGTTTATCGCATTGTTTATAAATGTTGTTTCTCTCTAACCTACAAGTTTTGCAAGTTATTACCATTACAAACAAGAAAGATAATTTTTGCATCTGATAGCAGAAGTGAAATGAGTGGAAATTTCCAATTTGTGTATGATGAATTACTTAGAAGAAATTTAAATTATGATTATCATCTCCTCCTAAAAAAAGGAGTAGATGAAAAAAAGGATTATCGAGAAATATTCAGCTTAGCCTATCATTTGGCAACTGCAAAGTTTATTATTCTTGATGATTTTTATCCAATGATCTATCCACTTACTATTAGAAAAAATGCAGAATTAATTCAATTATGGCATGCAGTTGGTGCTTTTAAAACGTTCGGCTTTAGTCGCTTAGGTCGTCCAGGTGGTCCTTCGCCAAAATCGAAAAACCATCGAAATTATACAAAAGCAATTGTTAGCTCCCAAAATGTTGCCAAACATTATGCAGAAGGTTTTGGAATTGATTTAGAAAAAGTAATTCCAACAGGTATTCCGAGAACCGATGTCTTTTTTGATAAAGACTATCAAGATGAGGTAAGAAATAACTTATACGAAGAATATCCATTTTTAAAAGGAAAAAAGGTAATTACGTTTGCACCTACATTCCGTGGTAATGGACAAATGTCTGCTCACTATCCGATGGAAGTACTAAATTTAGAAAAGCTATATAACGAATTAAAGGATGAATATGTGTTTCTATTTAAGATTCATCCATTTGTAAAAAATGAATTTAGTATTCCTTATCAATTTAGTGATTTCTTTTATGATTTTTCGTCCTACCGGGAAATCAATGATTTATTATTCATTACCGATATCTTAATTACTGATTATTCATCCGTATGTTTTGAATACGCCCTTTTAAATAAACCGATGATATTCTTTGCGTACGATGTAGAAGAGTATGTGCGTACACGTGACTTCTACTATGACTATCATTCCTTTATTCCTGGTCCACTTGCAAAAACAACGGAAAGAATGATAGACATTATTCAAAAGGAAGATTTCAAAATGGAAAAAATCGAGCCTTTCGTGAAATATTTCTTTGATGATTTAGATGGAAGATCATCAGAACGGGTAGTTGACCAACTTATTGTTAATAATTTTAATGAGTTAAACTAAGTAGAAGCCCCCTTAGCAATTACAAAGGGGGCTTCTTTCTTATCTCCCGACATTTCTCGGGAAATACTTGTCAGCTTTTGTTGATAATTTTGTTGTTTTCAATGAAAATAAACGCGGTATATATATACTACATGATGATAATTAGTAGAAAGGATGATAAATATGAAAATAAAAGCTGGAAGCTGGAGATTACTAAGTTCTCAAGATAAGCAATTTATTTTACAAACTGTTTGTACCCTTTCTCAATATAAGGGAAAAGCTCATACTAATTAAGCCTCATATAATTCAATCGGCAAACCATCAGGATCCGCAAAAAAAGTAAACTTTTTGAACGTAATTGGATCAATCCGGATTTCTTCAACTGTAATATTATTAGATTGTAAATACTGTACAGTTTCTTCTATGTTATTCACTTCAAATGCAATATGACGTAAACCAGCAGCCTCAGGATAACTCGGTCTTTTCTTTGGATTTGGAAAGGAAAAAAGTTCAATTTGATAGCTGTCATTTACTAAAAGGTCCAGCTTATAGGAGTCTCTTTCTTCTCGATATACTTCGTTTAATGGTGTAAAGTTAAATATATTAACATAAAACTGTTTAGAAACTTCGTAATTGCTGCAGATAATAGCAATATGATGGATTCGATTTACTTTAAACATTTAATACTCCTTTTGTTAAATAGATAATATAATCTATGTAGGGAAACGACTCGATAATCCTTTACTCTAGAAAAAAACGAAGAAATATTAATATTCCTTCGCCATTGAAATTATTTATTATGCCAGTTCCAAGCACTTTGAATGATTGTTTCTAAGCCTCTTTCTGCTTTCCAGCCAAGCTCATTGTAGATTTTGTCTGAAGAAGCCACTAATCTTGCCGGATCTCCAGGTCTTCTATCGCTAAGAATTACATTTGCTTTTCGGCTTGTTACTTTTTCACACATTTCAATTACTTGCTTAACTGAATAGCCAACACCATTGCCAAGATTATATGTTTCAGCGGCTTTCGTTTCCTTTAACAGTGCTTCTAGTGCAGCAATATGGGCATTTGCCAGGTCTGTTACATGTATATAATCTCGAATACACGTTCCATCTTCTGTAGGATAATCGGTACCAAAGACGGAAATAGAATCTCGCTCTCCTAATAGCTGTTGAAGAATAATCGGAATTAAATGTGTTTCTGGATCATGATTTTCTCCAATTTCGCCCGATGTGTGTGCACCAGCGGCATTGAAGTAGCGTAAGACAACATAATGAAGTCCATATGCTGCATGGAAATCAGCTAAAATTTGCTCTACCATTAGCTTCGATCTGCCATACGGATTAATAGGTGATGTTAGCGAGCTTTCTAGAATAATCTCTTCTTTCGGAATGCCATATGTAGCTGCTGTAGACGAGAAAATAAAGTTTTTTACATTATACTTCAACATAACATTTAATAATGTTAATGTATTAGCAACATTGTTTTCATAATATTTATACGGATCTTGCACAGATTCGCCAACCAAGCTATATGCTGCAAAATGCATGACTGCTTTAATTGGATATTTAGAAAAAATGGATTCAAGATCTTCTACATTTCCTAAATCTCCTTTTACAAATACAGCACGAGAATCAACTGCTTCTTTATGTCCAGTAGCAAGATTGTCTAATACTACTACTTCTTCCTTTTTTACTAATTCTTTTACTAAGTGGCTACCAATATAGCCAGCTCCACCAACTACTAATATCATTACATGATATCTCCTTTATGTATATATTTAACTTATACCTTATCTTACCATATTTCATTCTTATCCTACTCACAAAAATTCCTTTTTTTCTAAAATAGTTGCAAAACTGTTTCTAAATAGAAAGTATTCTTCCTTCATCGACCGTTTTCATCCAAGCTTCAAAGCATTATATAGATTGGTTATCTATCCCTATTATTATCATAACTATTCTAAAAATAAAAAAGCTATTGTCAAAAATCCAAATACATAGTATCTTAAATGAGTAATATAGTAAACGTTTTCAATATTCTTTTAGTACTCCTATATTGACAGGAACACTTCCTTTACTCCTTAGCGCAATCGTTTTCACTAATTGCTCCATTTTTACTGGAGATTTTTCTTTGAATAGTATTTGCGGACTAAGCAATCGTTTTCTCATTCTATCACCTTAGTAGCAACAGATTTATTCTGTTTCTCATAAAAAAATGAAAGGAGTCAAATTTGCATATGAAAAAATACTCGTATTTATCCATATGTTTAATCGTTCTACTAATTTTTAGTAACTTGGCGGTATACCTTCCAAGTGCAAAGGTACAAGCTGATAATTTACTAGTTTCACCAGTCGTTGGTGCAGACAAATCCGTTCAATTTATCTATGAAAATCCAGACGCACAGGAGGTCTTAGTTGCTGGAAGTTTTACTGATTGGCAAAATGGTGCCATTCCAATGGAAATAGATGAAAATGGCATTTGGTCTCTTCATGTTGAAGAACTTGCTGCAAATGTGTACCAATATAAATTTATTGTTGACAACGAATGGATTACAGATCCTGCAAACAAAGAAATAGCAGATGGAAACAGTCAATTGATTGTTCCAGGTATTAATTTAGATATACTTCCAGCAAAAGTAGAAAAGAATAAATCCTATCCATTAGAAGCAACGATTGTTCATGAGAATGGGACGATTCAAAAAGTTTCCCAACTTACTTGGAAATTAAAAGACAATGTTGACGGTATTGAAATTGTTGATGGGAATCTAATGATTCATGAAAACGCAAATGAAAATAGCGCATTCACCATCATTGCAGAAAACTATGAAGATAAAGTAGAAAAGACAATCGAAATTGTTGGAGATATGTATACGTATAATATTAACTATTATCGTTTAGATGAAAACTATGAAAATTGGAATCTATGGATTTATAATAGTGGATTACCAGAGGCAGGGTTTTCTTTTACTAATGAACAAAATGACTCTTATAAATTTATAACCGGAGCGTTTTCCTTCCCAGAAAATAGCATAACGATTATTCCACGTAAAGGAAATTGGGAAGCGCAAGATACAGAGAACACCATTACTATTAAAAATGGGAAGCAATCGACCGAAGCATGGATAATAGAAGGCCTCAATAAAGTATTCTATTCAAAAGAAGAAGCAATAAAAGCGATTGAAAATTTAAATAATGATACTTACGAGAGACGCCATATCCAGTTTATGTATGATCGAGAAGACCAAGATTATACTGGATGGAATATTTGGGTTTGGGGTACTGGGGTAAAAGATGATCAAATTGACTTTGACAATACACTAAATGGTATGGCTACAGCGAAAATCCATGTTAATGATGTTACCCAAAGTGTTGGATTTATCTTACGCAAAGGAGAAGATTGGGATACTGCGATAAAAGAAGGTAGTGGCGATCGCTATATTCCTATTAATAAAAATGATTTAATAACAAAAGCTTATGTGACTAGTGGACAAGAGGAACTCTATATTGTTCCAGAAGTAAATGGACCTGTATTATCAGATGGAAACGCTATCTTTTACTATAGAGATAAACAATTATATGCTAATAATGAAATGGATAAAATTGATAGTGTGGAATTAAAATTCAACGATAAGCGTTATAAAATGGAAAAAGAATCAAAGAATGAACGTTTTTCCTATACGGTTGAAAATATTCCAGAAGGCAATTTTCCCTACTCCTTTATTGTCACAATAGATGGTGTTCAAGCAGAAGTAGCAGACCCATACAATACGCAAGATGGACAGTCCATACTTACTTATGAAAAAGCAGATATTTCGATTCAAACATCCATTCAACCACAAGAAGTGACATATAATGAGAATGCAGTACTATCTATTGATTATACTCAAAAAAATGATGTCCCTATAAGAGAAATATATGCTGATTTACAATCGATCGGTGGAAAAGAGAAAGTACTGATTGATCCGGAACTAAAAAAATTAACAATTGCAATCGACCAAAATACAACTACCGGAATAAAGGAAATCCCTGTAACTATTGTTGATGAATATGGAAATATTACCACTGAGAAAGCTAAAATCACCGTGAAAACAAGACAAGCGGTTGGGGAAGATGATTTTGACTGGGATGAAGCCAGAATATATTTTATGCTGACAGATCGTTTCTTTGATGGCGATTCTTCTAATAATGATCCATATAACATTGGCTATGATAAAAGCAAGCCAGGTGCATATCAAGGCGGTGACTTTAAAGGCATAACAGAAAAATTAGATTATCTAGAGAATCTTGGAATCAATACCATTTGGATTAATCCAATTGTTGAAAATATAAAATACGATGTCCGCTACGAAAACCATGACACTCCTTATTATTCATATCATGGATATTGGGCAAATAATTTTGAAGAACTAAATCCACACTTTGGAACGATGGAAGATTTTCATGAATTAATCGATGCAGCACATGAACGAGGCATTAAAATCATGGTCGATGTTGTTGTGAACCATGCAGGATATGGGTTAAAGGATAGTGATGCAATAAATGATGGAAAAATTGCCAATTATCCAACAAAAGAGGATCGAAATCGATTTAACGGTATGTTCCGTGATGGAGGAACTGACACGGTTCAAGGGGAATTATCAGGACTACCAGATTTCTTAACGGAAAATAAAGAAGTACGAGAACAAATAATCGATTGGCAAACTAGCTGGATTGAAAAATCAAAAACAGCAAAAGGAAATACAATAGATTATTTCCGAGTAGATACAGTAAAACACGTAGAAAATACAACATGGATGAACTTTAAAAATGAACTAACCAAAATAATGCCTAGCTTTAAGTTAATAGGCGAAGCTTGGGGAGCTCATGTAAATGATGATCAAGGCTATTTAAATTCTGGCATGATGGATTCTGTTCTTGATTTTGATTTCAAAAATTTAGCACGAGATTTTGCTAATGGGGATATCATTCGCGTTCAGAATGCTTTAGAAGAAAGAAACAATAAATTATCTAATACAGGTACATTAGGACAGTTTTTAGGAAGCCATGATGAAGATGGATTCTTAGAATCATTAGATGGAGATATCGGCAAGCTAAAACTTGCTGCAGCATTACAAATTACAGCAAAAGGGCAACCAATTATTTATTATGGTGAAGAATTAGGTTTATCAGGAGCAAATAATTATCCTTACTATGATAATCGATATACTATTGATTGGAATTTAACTGAAAACAATGACGTCCTAACACACTATACAAAACTATTAAATGCTAGAAAAGAATACTCAGATGTCTTTTCAAAGGGAACACGTTCTCAAGTATCTGGAAGCGACGAAGAAGGCTATTCTGTTTTCAAACGCGAATATGAAGATAAAGAGATCTTTGTTGGGCTAAATACGAAAGATTCACCAACAGAAGCAACTTTTGAAGTTCCGTTTGCAAAGGAAGCGGTTGATATCTATTCTGGGAAAACATATTCAGTCAATGAAGATAAAATTACTATAACCTTACCTTCTAGAGAAGACGGGGGTACCATTTTATTGGTAGATGCTGACCAAGCAGATACAGAAGTATCTTCTCCTCCTGGAGATACTGATTCTGATTCACCACCAACATCTGATGACAGTGATGATGATAAATCTGATTTAGGCGATTCCAATAACCAGAACTCTAATCAAGGATCTGAATCTACTAGCGATCAAAATGAAGAAAATGGAAAAACGCTCCCTAATACAGCAACTGCTTCTTATAACCTTCTATTCATAGGCTTAAGTTTGCTCGTAATCGGGACAGTACTATTTTTACGCAGAAAAAAACATGTAGCAAATGAATAACTATTCATAGGACAATTAAGAACATTCCTATCGTCTAAGTAATACAATAATAAATTTAGAAATGGGATTTAAAGTAAATCAAACAGCTGTTTCTCAAAGAAACGGCTGTTTGATTACATTTGTTTTAAATTTTACTTTGTACATTCCAATCAATTTTTCACTTTTACAATCAATCATTATTTACTCGTTTTCCTTTTTCTTTGCTTAAAAATAGAATAGAAAAAGGAAGCATGTCCAACAACATTACGTTTCCATAATCTTCTTGGTTCTTTCCCCATCCGATATAGCCATTCCAAGCGAAGATCACGGAATATTTTGGGTGCTCTTACTACTTCGCCAGACGAAAAATCGATAAATGCCCCAACTGCCATCGTAATGGTACTCTTTACCTTCGAGCGATGTTCCCTAATCCATCGTTCCTGCAAGGGCATCCCAAAACCTACTAAAAGAATATCTGCCTTACTCTCATTAATCTGATGGATGATCCGATCGGTATTTTCTTTCGGAAAATATCCATCCTGATTGCCTACAAATAAAATATTCTTATAGGTTTCCTGCAACCGCTCTTGAGCTTTTTGTGCAATGCCAGGCTTAGCGCCTAAAAGAAACACTCGATATTGGTTACTCTTCTCTTCATTTAATGATTCAAATAATGCAGGGATAAAATCTGTACCGTTTAAATTTTCCTTAAAAGAAAAGCCAAAAAACTTAGCACCCATTTCGATACCGATTCCATCATTTAACAATAAATCTGCATTATTTAACATATCGCGATATTCCGAATCCTTTTGTGCAATATTATATCCATGGTCATTTAGAAAAAAAATATCCGATGCAATTTTTTTCTCCAGTTTTTCTTTTATATATGTAATAGCTTCTTTTGAGCCTAAAACATCTACTTTTAAATTTCCTAGCCATTTCTTATCCATTTTGTATCCCCTAATGAGAAAATTTTTAAAAAGCCCCTTTCTATTATATAAAAATTGTCTCCTAGAAACAATTAAGGCTAGTGATGGTTTACTCGTAACATTTCTAAAGGAAAAAAGGCTTGCATTCTATTTTCTCAACAACCCTTCTATTAAACAGAAATATTCACTATGCATATGTTGAAATATGTCGAAAGATTGTATATGAAAAGGTTGTTAACATTAGCACAATAGTGATAAAATTTTACTTGTACAATTATCAGATAAAGGCAAACCATCTGAAAGGGTGGGACGCAAAGCTTCAGGTCTAAGGTAGATTTTTACTATGATGGCTGGGTCACCTTATATTCTCTATAAGGAGGTTAATTATCATGATTAATTTGTTTCCCACAGATGTTTTGACGAAAAGTAATTTGGACAGTGAATGGATAACACTCATAATGGAGGCAAAAAAGCAAGGCTTCACCCAAGAAGAAGTACGTGCCCTATTAACAATATTAGAAGATAGCAATTGAACACAATATCAGAATATTCAATAATGATAACGTTTTAGCCTTAATTATTTTTAAGGTTATTTTTTTTGCAAAAGCATAAGCCAATGTACCTTTCATGCCGCCTTTACATACAATAATATTGTTCAATAATTCACAAAAAAAGCGCCTCATTAGGCACTTTCAAAAAAGAAGGATTTCTTGGGGGAGTTTATTGATTTTTTCTATTAAAAGATTGATTGTTTCAAATGAATTTTGAAACGGAAAGATAATGGGTGTGAGTAGTGTATAGGGTGAAAGTCTTAAGATGTTGGGGAAGTACGCGAGATGTTTTCCATGTGAATAATATGTTCTAATTGCTTTATTCTTCTATTACATTGTTCTAATTTTTCATTTGTCTTTGCTTGCATTTTAATTAATGTAACCATTAAATCTGGTGCATTATTCACCATCCTTACCTCCTTTACGGAATGGTATGTTCCACTTTTTTCGGATCCAAGAAACGAACAGATTCGGCAATTACTTCTGTCACATAGACCTTTTTTCGATCCTGGTTTTCGTAATTCCTCGTATGGATCCTGCCAGTAATACCAACCAGTGAACCTTTATTACAATACTGTGCTGTATTTTCTGCCACTTTATTCCACAAAGTACATAGGACAAAGTCGGCATCGTAATCGCCAGCTTGATTTTTATAGTTTCTATTTACTGCGACAGTAACATTCACTATAGACGTACCTTCTTGTGTAACTCTTAGCTCTGGATCCTTCGTTAGCCTTCCGACTAAAGTAACCTGATTAATCATCTTTTCCCTCCTTTCTATTATAAATTAGTTAAATCATACTATTAAGGAAGAAGATTGCCAAATGTCGAAATTTCAAGTTTTGTCACTATTTCGCCATAAAACATCGAATTTTCGCCTAGGCCATTTTTGCATTTTTAAACATAAAATAGCTTTAAACTTTAATTTTTGCATTTTTAAAAAAAACTAAAAAAATCTCTTCTTCCGATGCATATAAAGCATCGGTAGAAGAGATTGATAGTTCTATTTAGTTATACTCAATTAGTTTTACTTATTATATCCAGCGATTACAGTGTTCACTTGTTCCATAACGCCTGCCTTCAATGCGCTCAGCTTACTTGTGCTTTCTTCTAAAGTAGAACTATTTACACTAAAGTAGAACTTAGCTTTCGGCTCTGTTCCTGATGGACGTAAGCAGAACCATGAACCGTCATCTAGATAATATTTGATTACATTGGACTTTGGTAAATCAATCAATGTTTCTGTTAAGCCTTCTTGACGTTGACTTGTTAAATAATCTTCTACTGCAACAACATTTAAGCCATTAACTTCTTTGATTGGAGCTTTACGGAAAGTGTCCATAATATAAGCAATTTGTTCTGCTCCATCTTTCCCTTTCAATGTTAAGGACTCTAATCCTTCTTGATAGTAGCCGTACTTTTCAAAGATTTCTAGTAAACCTTCGTAAAGTGTTAAGCCTTTTGCTTTATAGTATGCAGCAACTTCTGCAGCAAAAATAGCAGATTGAACAGCATCCTTATCACGAACAAAATCACCAATTAAATAGCCATAGCTTTCTTCATATCCAAAAAGGAATGTATGCTCATGTGTTTGTTCGAATTCCTTAATTTTTTCACCAATAAATTTAAATCCAGTTAATGTATCAATTGTAGGAATTCCATAAGCTTTGGCAACAGTGCGCCCAATTTCAGATGTTACAATCGTTTTGATTACAACACCATTATCAGGAAGAATGCCTTTCGCTTTCTTCTCTGATAGTAGATATTCAAGCATTAATGCACCTAATTGGTTTCCTGTTAGAACCGTGTATTCTCCACTTAAATCTTTAACCGCAACTCCTAATCTGTCTGCATCTGGATCTGTTGCTAGAAGAATATCCGCATCGATTTCTTTGCCATAACGAATCGCAATTTCAAAAGCGGCATGCTCTTCTGGATTTGGCGATTTTACAGTTGAGAAGTTAGCATCAGGTAATTCCTGTTCTTTTACAATCGTTACATTTTCAAATCCGAATGCTTCTAATCCTGCACGAACTGGCTTGTTTCCTGTACCATGTAATGGCGTATAAACTATTTTTAAATCCTTTGCTTCTGGCAAACGATTTAATTGAATTGTCTTTAATTGTTCTACATAGGCAGCATCTACATCTGCACCAATATATGTCAATAGTCCTTTATCTAATAGCTCTTTTTCTTCTAAAACATCTATTGTAAGCTCGTCTTCTACTTCATTTACATATTTAATAATGATATCTGCAGCCTCAGGAGGAAGTTGTCCACCGTCTTCTCCGTATGCCTTAAATCCATTATACTCAGGAGGATTGTGACTAGCGGTAATCACTACTCCAGCAAATGTATTTAGATAGCGTACAGCAAAAGATAATGCTGGTGTTGGACGAAGTTCTTCAAATACATAGGATTTAACTCCAAGCTTCCCTACTACTTTCGCAACCTCTAAAGCAAATTCTGGAGATTGATGACGGGAATCATACGCCACAGCTACTCCGCGTTTCATCGCTTCTTCTCCTTGTTCTACTATGTATTTCCCTAATCCTTCTGCTGCTTTACGAACAGTATAAATATTCATTCGGTTAATACCAGGCCCTAATTCTCCACGCATACCGCCAGTACCAAATTCCAAATGCTTATAAAAACTGTCCTCCAGCAACTTATCAGATGTTTGTAATTCTGTTAGTTGCGCCTTTAAGTTAGCTTCTAATCCTGCAAAACTTGTCCACTTTTCTACGATTTCTTTATAAACCATTGTCGCTGTTCTCCCACCTTTAAAATTAATGTGACGATATATCTTTACATTACCTAAAATATGTATATAAGTAAAGATTTTTTAAAAAGCGCTTTTATGGAACCAATATCTCTGAGTAGTCCTTAATACCTACAGTGATAAGGGTTCCATAAAGATTATCTTCAAAAAATTATTTTTTTCTCCACATTTTTGCAAGAGGACCACTTTCCCCATAAACAGGATCTGCAACAGGGAACACGGCATTTTCGATTTCCTCCTGTACCCCTTCCAAGTCCTCCTCCACGTCTTTTTTGAGATTATACTCTACTCCATTAGGATATGCCCCAACCACTTCAAAGTCTGGTGAAGCAGATAATTTTTTATGACCTGTTCCAGCTGGAAGCAATAAAATATCTCCATGCTTTACAATAAGCTTTGATCCACCTTCCCCACCTATTTGTAATAAAGCAGATCCTTTTTTAATACCAAGTACTTCATGTGCATTGCTATGATAATGATGGTATGGAAAAACTCCATTCGTCCAACTATTTTTCCAATTATTTAAATGAAAAACTTTTTCTATATTTTCCTCCTTATTCTCCATTGCCCTTTTATAATGTAAAGCAGGCAAATAAGGGTGATTTGGTATATATCTATTTTGTTCGAAATAATACATTGTAATATCTGGATTAGCCATTGGATGTACACCTCTCTATCTATTGATACTACTGTATACCCCTCTTTTTCCTAAATCATTCCTTTAGTTAGCAACACTAAAATCCAATGATTCTATTGAATTATTACCGCTTTTCTTTTTATTCCGACTTCTTTTTTTCTACTAAAAATTAGAGGATTTTCGTCGATATAAAGCGATGTACATTAAGTTGCTAGATTCTTTTGAAAAGCTTAATAAGTCCATTTCATCTTATGCGTGTTATAAAAGAAAGGAGAATAACATGAGAACATCCATTAAGCAGAAATTATTAGCAAGTTTTCTGATTGTTTCTATTTTATTTATGATTCTGTCCTATTATTCTTATAGAAGTACAAAGGAAACTGTAGAAAAATATGATTATTTAATCGAAACAGTTACAGAATTACGCTCTATCTCAGAAAAAATCAACACAAATGCATCTAGACAAATTGCAAACGTAAGAGGTTATTTTGTCTATGGAACCTCTGATTACAAAAACAGAGTAAATGGAGCAAGCAGTAATATTGATACTTTTGTAGACAATGGGATTAAAATCTCTACCAATGCAGAAATAGAAAAACGATTAAATGAATTAAAGACTTTAAATAAAGAACTTACACATAAGGCTAACGCACTGATGAATAGCATTACTCCTTCTCAAACTGCTTTAGATGAGGTTACTACACTATCTGATAACTTATCACAACAGGCTGAGACCTTAAATATTTTGCTGACAAATGATGTCTTGAATCCAGAAATTGAAAGTGCTCAAACACACTCTAAACAAAAAATGTTATTTGTTATGATAGTTAGTGTTTTCGTTACTGCTATTTCTTTAGCTATTGGTTTCCTACACGCTTCTCTTATTACGAAGCCGATTCAAAGTTTGAAAACAAATATGCAGAAAGTTGCTAAAGGGAACTTACATACAGATAAATTCTCTATTAAAGCAAAAGATGAAATTTACTATTTAAACGAGGCTTTTGAGCAAATGAAAGATAATTTATCGCTCATGATTTCCAATATGACAGATAGCTCTACTCTTGTGGCAGCATCCGCAGAACAATTAACTGCAAGTGCAGAACAATCGAGTAATGCATCTGCTACAGTCGCGTCCTCTATACAGTCTATTGCTGAGAGCAATGAGCATACCATTGCTAAAATCTCTGATAACAAGCTCGCCCTAGATTCGATTCTTGACGGAGTGGAGGCAATTAAGGAAAGTTCCTTGCATGTATCTGCACTATCACAAGCTGCTTTTACAAATGCAGAAAAAGGAACGAAACAAGTTCATGATAATTTGAATCAAATGGAGTTCATCTATGACTCTGTTCAACGTTCCAATTCGATTATTGCCGCCTTGGCTGATCGATCAAATGAAATTGGAAAAATGATTGAATTAATAAGCAATATTGCTGACCAAACAAATCTATTAGCATTAAATGCTGCCATTGAAGCTGCTAGAGCAGGGGAAAATGGGAAAGGATTCGCAGTTGTTGCTGATGAGGTTCGTAAATTAGCGGAGCAGTCACAAGCTTCTGCACAAGATATTTCACAGTCCTTACATGGAATTCAGCAGGATACATCTGAAGCAGTCACCATGTTGAATGAGACATTGGATAAAGCGAAGACAGGAGTAAGCATATCAACCAATACCGTTGAATCTTTCTCCATCATTGTATCAAATACGCAAAAAGTAGCTCCAGAAATAGAAGAAGTTGCCCTAACAGTTGCCAAGATTACGACACAAATTGAAGATGTGGTGGAGGTTGCTAACGAGATTGCCATTCTTTCTAAAGAAAATGGGAGTGGTACAGAAGAGGTTGCCGCTTCTACAGAGGAGCAACTCGCATCCATGGAAGAAATTAAAGCATCTGCAGAATCTTTATCTAGTATGGCCGATGAATTAATGGATATTGTATCACAGTTTAATCATAAAGAAGAAATCTAAATATGAGGTGAAAGGAGTATAGGACAATCTGTTCCATACTCCTTTTTTGGGGAACTAAATGGAATTGGTTTGGCTGATATAACTTTATTTTGGCTGACTTCCCCTTGCTTTTGGCTGATATATTCATAAGGTTGGCTAATATAATTAAAAATTAAAGCAAAATTCACAAGAATCCACATAATTTTTTAAGAAAAACCTCTTTCATCATCTTTACCTCGCAAAATAGAATAAAGAAAGTAAATACCAATCAACACTAAAAGGATAAACAAAAGTAGAAATAAATAATGGAAACCTAGCATTACTGCCTCGAATTCTGAGCGCTTTGTATCATTCATCCAATCTGTTATCGTGCCATCTAGCCATGTATTCATAAAGGTAATCGCAAGTGCTGTTCCGATAACCATTCCGATATTACGAAGCAAAGCAATCGTACTGCTCATCATTCCCAAATATTGCAGGGGAACATATAGCATCATAATGCTGTAATTCGGTGAGGTTAAAATCCCCATTGAAAAACCTAATAAACTAAACAAAATAATTAATGTTGCTAAAGATGTTCCTGGTGTTAAAAAACTAAGCCCAAGCATGGTCATACATAATAGTCCTAAACCAATTACTACTACCTTTCCCCCGCCAAATCGGTCTGATAATGATCCACTTATTGGACCGAGTACTGCAAGAAATAATGGATAACACATTAATAAAAGTCCTGATTGATCTGCTGAGAATCCTAATACGCCTCGTAAATAAAACGGCATAATGACAGTAGAAGCAAACGCTGCACAATAGCTCGCCATTAAAATTAACCCACCTGCTTTAACGATTGGGGAAGAAAAAATGGAGGGCTGTATAAAGGGATGCTCTTCCTTCCTGCTATGGAAAAAAAAGAAAAGAAAACATGCAACACTAACACATGCTATTCCTAATAAATATACCTTATAAACACCCTCCCCTATTGAGTTAAGTACAAAAACAAACGAAACAATCCCTATCCCAAAATAGATGCTCCCCTTATAATCAAAACTGGAGTTCTGAAAGCTCTTATCCCTCGGCACAAATTTTTGTGCCAAAAAATAGGCTCCGATGCTTATTGGCACAACGGTCCAAAATAACATATGCCAAGAAAATGCTTCGATAAAGAACCCACCAACGGAAGGACCTAATAAAGCACCTATTCCAACAGAAGTACTAATAATGCCAAGTGCCTTTCCCCGATGTTTTTCAGGATAGGCATCTGTTACAATTGCCATATTAACGGCCTGTAACATGGCAGCACCACCACCTTGGATAACTCTCGCAATAATTAAAATGGGGATACTTGATGATAACGCAGAACCACATGCCCCTACGGCAAAAATAAGATAGCCCATATTATGTATACGTTTTTTTCCAAATTGATCAGCTAATTTACCCATTAGCGGTAAAAATAGCATGATGGATAGAAGATAGCCATTGACAATCCATTGTGTGATAGATAGCTTTGCAGAAAAATCAATCGATATATCGGTTAAAGCAATATTGACAAAGCCTGCAGAAAAATGAGATAAAAAAGCGCCTGTACATACAGATAACAACAAAAGTATCGATTGATACTTTTTATCCTCTGCTTTTGGCTCATTCCTTACCTCCAAATAGCTTATCTTGTTTTTAGTCATTTGAATCATCCTTTGTGGTGTTGAACATCTGCATATTTTTAATTGTGAGTATATTAGGAGAGAATCATTCTCTCCTATATACATTTTACTACTACTAAAGTAATCAAAATCTCGAATGAATTCATTCACTTCCAACAGGTATAGCATGAATAGATTGGATAACTTCATTACTAGTAACAACTGTACCAAAAAACTGATTGATGGTTTGCAATGTCATATTGTGTGCCTCTCTTGAGAAGGCTGCTGTACAGTCAGATAAGAAAATAACATCATAATCAAGCATGAAGCCATCTCTTGCTGTTGATTCCACACAAATATTTGTACTAACCCCTGCCATTAAAAGTGTCTCGATTTTCAAGGCTCTAAGTACGGAATCCAATCTTGTATTAATAAATGCACTGTATCGATGTTTTATCACAATAACATCATCATTATCTGGTTCTAATTGATAAAACTCCGCTCCCCACGTATCCTTTCTACATAAGTTTGTTTGATTCTTTCCTTTTAATCGTTTAATCCACGTTTCCGAATCCGTACTATTCTCATGGATCGTCTGGATATATATAATAGGAACATTTTCCTCTTTCATAGTTGCAATCATATTTTTTAGATTAGGCATCATTTCTTCGACCATGGAAACGTCCAAATCCTGTTTAGCCAAACATCCTTCTTTATGACAATAATCATTCTGAACATCAACAATTAGTAAAGCACTATGTTGTGGATTCCATTCCAACTTCATCTGTTTCATCCTTTCAAGTCAAATTCACTTCTACTCTTTTTACCGTATTTTTAAGCAATTTTCGTTTATTGGGAAAGTGCCTCTACAAACTGCATGTCAATTAACTCATCGTAACTATAGCCATTTGTGTAAACGCCTGTTTTTTCTACAACTTCCATTGGTTTCGCAAGCGCTTCTTCCGTTATAAATCCATCTTTACTCCAAAGGCTATCTGCATAAGCTCGATCAAGTGAAGCCTGTAAGCTATCTTCTGAAGTAGAAGGAAACTCCTGTTTTAAGATCTCCAGTGCCAATTCATGATCCTCATCAATCAACTTTAATCCTTTCATAACAGCACTTACAAAGCTATTTACCGTCTCTGGATCTTCTTCTATAGTTGATTTTTTGACACTTAAAACAGAATATGGATAATCTCCAAGACTTGCAAAGCTGTAAAATGGTTCGGCCCAGACATCTTTATTTATTCCTTCTGTAATTTGTGGTTCTGCTCCATTTGCGATGTCAGCTTGACCGGATTCCACTAAAGAGACGACAGCACTAGCATCTGCTGGTTCTTCTAGTTTGACATCTTTTTCAGGATCTAATCCTACATCCATTAATAACCAGCGAGTTAGTAGGTTGGGACTTCCACCAAATCGCCCAGCCGCAATGGTTTTACCTTTTAAATATTCAGCAAGGCTCTCCTTACTAGTATCTGTTATTGTTTGTTCTGTATCCGCCATTAGGTAGACATTCGCTCGGTTTACGACATTTACTACAGAAACAATCGGGTCAGAGTTACCTGTGTTTGCCATCTGATTTGATTCTGGACCACCGATATTTCCCCACGCATCCCCACTTACTACTGAAGTAACATGTGCTCCTCCTGTTGCTGTAATGACTTCCACCTCCAGCCCCTCTTCTTCAAAAAAGCCTTCTCGAATCGCCGCATATAATGGTAAATAGCCAATTAAGTGAACTGGTTCTGCAATAACAAGCTTTTTTGTTCCACTTTCAGACTTTTCTTCTCCACTTGTACCTTCTGATGAGGAACATCCACTTAAAATCATTAAAAGAAGCAACAAATAAATTCCAGCTTTAAAGAAAATACTTTTTTTCATTTCCTTTTCTCCCCCTCTATGCATACTTTTTATATCCTTAATTAATCCTAAAATCGTTACCCTCTTATTCTTCGTCCTCTTAATAAACGTTTTTCTACCCATACGGTGCCAACATACATCAGTACAGATAGAATGGATAAAACAACAACCCCTACCCAAACTAAATTAATATTCATAATCTGTCCCGCATACAAAATCATTCGACCAATTCCTTGTCTAGAACTAATAAATTCGCCTACGATTGTACCTGCTAACGCTAATGCAATATTAATTTTCAAACTACTGACAATCCATGGCATCGCAGACGGGATAACGACTTTCGCAAAAATATGATGTTTTTTGGCTCCTAAAGAAAAAAGCATTTTTTCTAAATCAGAATCAACACTCTTCACTCCACTATGTGCCGCAATGGCTGTGACAATAACCGTCATCATAAATGCCAAAACAACCTTTGAACTAAAACCAATTCCAAAAAGAATGACTAATACCGGAGCCAATGCTAATTTCGGAATGGCGTTAAAAGCAATTAAATAAGGCTCCGCTATTCTGGAATAAAAGTAGGACCACCAGAAGGATAATCCAAGTAATGCCCCAAAAAAAGTCCCAAATAGAAACCCTAGTATCGTTGCTCCTGATGTATATAGGAGGTCGCTCCATAAAGTCCCTTCCGTAAAAGCAATAAGGCCTGTTTCCCATATGATCGATGGGCTGCTCCAGTAATAAGCATCAATGATTTTCCACTTTGCAAACAACTCCCAAAGAACAAAGCCAAAAATACCGATTAAGAGCTGCCCAATAAGCGTAATCCGTTTCCTTCTTCTTTCCTTTAGCTCTTCATCCTCAATAAGAATGGATGAGTCTATCTCTTTCACTTTCACCTTATGCGGCAATATGATTTGCTCTGGATTGTCACGCATGTCTAACTCCTCCTTTATGTAAATTTATTTTTCTAAGACTACCTCTTGCTTTAATAAAGCAAATAAATGCTGTTTTAAATCAATAAATGCTGGTTGTAATAACGTTTGTTCATTTCGTGGTCTTGATAAATGTACATCTACCTTTTCCTTAATCCGTCCAGGTCTCGGAGATAGAACATAAATCTCATCTGACAAATAAATCGCTTCATCTATGTCATGGGTTACAAAAAGAATCGTTTTCTTAAAATCAGTCCAAATATTAAGAAGCCATGTTTGCATCAGCAACCGAGTCTGTGCATCTAAGGCACCAAAAGGTTCGTCAAGCAAAATGATATCTTGATCGTATAAAAGGGTTCGCAATAATGCTGCTCTTTGTCTCATGCCGCCAGATAATTCATCTGGATAATGATGTTCAAACCCACCTAAGCCATATTTTTGCAGAAGGGGCATTGCTCTTTCGATCGTCTCTTTCTTGGTAACTCCCTTGATTTCCAGTCCTAATATCACATTTTGCAAAATACTTCTCCAAGGTAGTAGCAAATCTTTTTGAAGCATATAGCCTACATTTCCATTTTTTCCGACGATATTCTTGCCATCGAGAAGCACTTCACCTGTCGTTGGCTTAATAAGCCCTGCAATTATATTAAATAACGTCGATTTTCCACAGCCACTCGGACCAATTAAACTGATAAATTTTCCTTCTTCGATTTTTAAATTGGCATCCTTTAAGGCAACAACCTCTTTCCCTTCTTTTTTAAAAATTTTATTCGTTTGGCGAACCTCTAGTTTATACATAGTGAAACTCCCTTCTTTCCTTTGAATTGCCATTATATATACACTTGCTTTTTCCAAATAAAAAAACCGCCAGAATTTACCGAGCGTAATCGCTCAGTCTAATTCTGACGGTTTTCCTGCTCTCTTAAATAGAGTTCATTTAACCAGCCAAATAGGATTCAATTTTGTTTTCCAACAAAATAATTGTTCCACTAATTTCTCTCATGGAATCATAGTCCTTTAATATTAGCTGCACATTAAAGTGCAGTTTTTCTTCTAAATTACGCAAAAGCAGTTCCTTGTATTTATCAATTAATAGACGATCAATGATCTCCGCAAGGTTATCACTTGAACTTTCTATTATTTCTAGTACAGGAATACGCTTATGCTTAGCAATAATAATAATTTTATTATCCATTAAACTAATCTGCTGTTCGGTAAGACCAACTTTGAAAATCAATTGATTCACAAGATTGTTTTCCCTCATGATGCTTTGCTTCAATTCTCCTAGTGTTCTTGGTAGTTGATCAACTAAAATGATTATCACCCCCAATAGATATAGCAGAATGAATGAGCGATTCCTTTGTCGACCAAATGCTCACATCATACAAGCAAAACGTGATCTATCCACTTATTAAAATAGTGAATATTCTGTTTATTGGATAATATCATATCATTGTACAACTTTCTTCCTTTTTGTCAGAATTTCTTACTCTATTTTTTTAAAGAGGCTGTTTCATCTAGTTTGTTGGCATAGCCCGAATAATGAATTTTCCCCCTATCAAACAAATCAAAGCTCTAATTCTAAGGAAAGAAATTTATAGTCTAAATAGTCCTCTAAACCATATCTTCCACCTTCACGACCTACTCCTGATTCCTTTACTCCTCCAAATGGGGCTTGTGCCGTTGTTGGTACCGGATCATTAATGCCAATTATTCCGTATTCTAGTTTTTCAGACATTCTAAAGACACGAGATACATCTTTTGTATAAAAATAAGCCGCTAATCCATACGACGTATCATTGGCAAGATGTAATGCTTCTTCTTCTGTATCAAATTCAAAAATTGGCGCGACTGGTCCGAATGTTTCTTCTGTTGCGATTTTCATTTCATGGGTAGCATGTAATAAAATGGTCGGTTCATAGAAATGTCCTTTTTTATAGACTTCCCCTGTAGGTTTCTTTCCCCCATATACTACTTTTGCGCCTTTTTTAACAGAATCAGAAATATGGTCCTCTGTTTTAGCTACTGCAGCTTCATTAATTAGTGGTCCAATTGTTACTTCTGGCTGTAGACCATTCCCAACTACTAATTTGTCCATTTTCGTTACCAATATTTCGGAGAAACGCTCTGCAATAGTTCTCTGGACATAAATACGATTTGTGCATATACACGTCTGGCCAGCATTACGAAACTTACTTGCAATAACTCCTTCTGCTGCTTTTTCTAAATCGGCATCTTCAAAAATGATAAAAGGAGCATGTCCCCCTAACTCCATTGATATCTTTTTCATGGTAGCTGCAGCTTTTGCTGCAAGTTCTTTTCCAACCTTAGTGGATCCTGTAAAGGTTATTTTTCTTACTTCTTGTCTTTCCATCATCGCCTCGCCAATTGGAGCTGCTTCCCCGTGGACTAAATTTAACACACCTTTTGGCAGTCCTACTTCATGAAATATCTTCATTACCTCAATTGCTGTTAAAGGCGTAGATTCAGCAGGCTTTAAGACAACTGTACATCCAGCAGCAAGAGCCGGCGCTATTTTTCGAGCAAGCATGGCAATTGGAAAATTCCATGGCGTAATGGCAGCAACGACGCCAACTGGCTGTCTTAGCACAATGATTCGCTTTGTTTCAGAACTGGAAGGAATTGTATCACCATAGATTCGTTTTCCTTCTTCAGCATACCATTCCAAATAATCAGCAGCTAAGTTCACTTCTCCCTTCGCTTCTGCTATTGGTTTCCCCATTTCCGTCGTAATAATGGTTGCGAGATGATCTATTCTCTCCCTTAACTTTTCCGATACTGTTTTCAGATAAAAAGCGCGTTCTTTAGCTGTTTTCTTTGACCATGAAGGCAAAGCATTCTTTGCTGCATCGATTGCTAAATTCCCCTCTTCCTTTCCACCTCTTGCTATCTGTTCAATAACTTCACCGGTAGCTGGATTATAGACTGGATAGGTTTTTCCTGTGGTTGCCTGACACCATTCTCCATTAATATATTGCATTTCTATTCTCCTTTCTCGTCTGTTTTTTTTATCATAACAAACATTTTGGATAATTCCACTTGATGAAACTCCATTCCTAAAATTACTCTATTAATGGAATAGACTCTATAAAAAAGAAGCATCCTTTTTTAAAAGATACTCCTTTTTTTCGATTAATTCACATAAAAATAACCAACGACTCCCAAAATGACAAGTACGATTAATAGTACACCATATTTTCGAAAAAACCTTACTCCTGGATTTGCCGTTTGCTCACGCACCTCTTTTAATAACTTCTTCAATGATTGTGACCGGATACTTGTTAATTCTTTTTTCATGTCTTTTTTCTTCCATATGGAGTTTCGATCTGTTATTAAATAGTCCTTTAAAGCATGGCTAAATCTTGGACTTGTCCCATATTTTTTCAGAGACCATTCTATATAATCAAGCATTTCATCTTCTGATCCATAGATGGCTATATTCGAAAATACTTGGCGAAATTCCACCCCTTCCATTCCGCCTGGGAACAAAAGGAGGAAACGTTCATATGGTTTAAAAAGGCCATTGTCTTTGATAATCTCCTGTGCCAAATCACTTGCTTTCGCCTTGATTGGTGTACTCGCCATCCGAAATACATGCTGTGTTTGTTCAATAGGAAGATAGAAGTAGGTATACAGCAGCTCTAACACCTCAAATTTCTCCTTCTCCCAGCCTTTAATTTCAAAGCTATGTTCCTCTTTATCTAGTAAAAATATTTCCCCAAAATTTTTCACATCTACTAGATTCACTTTTTCTAGCTGTAATTGCACCAAAAGCTGTGCCTTTACATCTGGCAGAGCCATTCGTTTATATGTTTGAAATGGAATGGATCGTTCAAAGTATGTAATTACTTCAAAAACGACAGAAATAGGATGACTACTTTTTTTGACTTCATACACTAGTCTATTTTTCGTTAATTTTAAGAAAATTGCATTATGTTCAAAAGAGGAATTAACATTTAATAAGCTCTTTATATTAATCAATACATCTGCTAAAGAATGTTGAAAGCTAAATTTATCCTTTAGGTAATCTTCCATCATCTCAGCGTAAGAAAAAATATCACTCATATAAGATAAAACTTGCTGATAAATGTCTGGGTATTTTTCTAAAATCCTCCATAGCGATTGACAGATAGCTTCTCCTTCATAGTAAGCAAGGCTTTTCACTATAAAGTCAACAACATTTACATGTTCTACTGCCTTTTGAATTTCCAAAACGAATCTCAAATAATCCTGTACAATGGAAGCATCCTTCATTCTTTCTTCTCTTTGAAGCAAGTGTGTGAATATATTTACCAATTCCACTTTTTCTCGATGATTTTTTTGAAGAAAAGCTAACAGCATTTGTAAAGTGCCTACTTTATCCTTTTCATAAAAATAGTAATCTAGCTTCTCCATATAAAACAGCAGAAATAAATCATCATATGTTTGAATAGTTAGTTTCTTTTGCTGATCTAATCCTTGTAAGGCCCGCTCACAGTATATGAAAAACTCGTCAAGCTCCGTGGCAGTCTGAAGTGCTTCATAAGCGAAATGGAGATAATCATGTTCTTCTTCCTTAAAGGTTAATCCACTGCTTTTATGCTGACTTAAATCAAATGTAAATTGATTTTCCACCGCTCTGTTTCGTAGACGAATCGATCCTTGTTCTACAAACATAACATGGATATTTTCGATAATCTCCGGTTCATTATGAAATGTGGTTGCTCCAAACAGTTTTCTTGTTTCATAGGGCATATATAGAAATAGTAACTCCAATAGCCACATGGCATATTTATGTTGCATGTTAGGTGGAGCCTGAAACGATATATAGACTCTTTTCTTTTCAGCAACTGCAGTAATACACGCACACAGCAGCTCCTTATATTTCTTTTCATCCAACTGTAAAACATGAAACAGTTCTTGCTTTTTAGCATATATATTTTCGTTTTTATAAGGTATATGGTCGATTTCTTCTAGTTCCCCCTTTAGATTTTCCATATCTTCCAAACCATAAAATTGATCAATATGAAAAATTTGGGAAGGCTGAAGGATCCATTCTTCTTTTCTATTTGCCGGAATAATATAATTATGTACAAAAAGACGATTCTTTTGCTTCGAGCTTTCTGCAGGTGCAAAATTAGATTTTCCTATAACGAATTCACCTGACTCAGGCTGAATCATGGTAAATAGCGGCGGATAGGCGTCTATTTCTTTATCACCGCTTTTCTTTAATTCACTCGGCATATGATAGGTACTAATGGGATTAAGATATTTTTTCACGAAGCTTTCATCAACGTTTGGCGAAATGACTATTGTATCAGCACCCTCACTGGAAAGAAAAAAACCTTTACTATCCTTCGTTACTATTTGCTGCTGTATCAGGCTTTTTCCCATTATCCTCTCCCCTTTCTTCTCTTTAATAGGAATTTACTGCAAATTTATCAAAAACATATATAAAAACGCTACATTAATAGTAAATAAAAAGCAGCATACTTATCGCTTCTAATGGTCCGTTTTCCTAAAAAAACATTTGTTTCTCCTAATGAGGAGAGTAATTATTCCATGAATATGGATAAATAAAAAAACAGCTAATACCTGTATTATACAGGCATGCCGTTTTTTTAAAAACCAACTTTGCAAGACTTTTCAAAGAAATATAGAAATTCTTTTCTTCATTCTCCTAATTCCTTGATATATTCCGTATCCCAATACAGTCCCAAATGTATTTAAAATCAAATCGTCTATATCACTCCATCTATTTTCCATAAACCATTGAATCATTTCAATAGAGCATGAAAGCACTGCTCCCGCTAATAGCACGGGGAGAAACGAACTTTTTTTCGGAAAGGTTAACGGGTAAAGTAATCCAAATGGAATAAACATAGCGATATTTCCAATATTATTTACAATAGCAGAAAATACACTACCATCTAGGAAAATCTCCGTTATCATCAAAAAGGGTGTAAAATTATGTCCCCCTTTGGCGATACCAGTTCCTAAATACATATTGGGAAACATTGTTAAATAAACGATAGCTAATAAAGAAGTGAGGAATAAACCATCCATAACTATTTGTTTTCTATTCATAAACAACCTACATTTTTAGTTTTTTAATTAGATTATCCATTTATTTGGTGTTTTATTCCAATAATTTGTTTGTGGGGAGATTGTGGGGCTCTGTTACGTTGCCTTCTGTTTTATTCTGGTTGTGGTTGTGTGAGGGCTTAGATATGGGGGTTCTGTTACGTTGGTTACTGTTTTTTCCGCATTTCGGGCTTAGAGAGGCGCTCTCTGTTACCTTT
>NZ_JVDT01000182.1:0-118 GCF_001076885.1 Bacillus sp. 522_BSPC | reverse complement strand
GCATTTCGGGCTTAGAGAGGCGCTCTCTGTTACCTTTGCTACTCCTTTTTCCGGATTTCGGGCTTAGAGACGCTCTCTCTGTTACCTTTGCTACTCCTTTTTCCGCATTTCGGGCTCA
>NZ_JVDT01000181.1 GCF_001076885.1 Bacillus sp. 522_BSPC | reverse complement strand
TATAAATGTCAACACAAATATGTACAATTTTGCTTGCGTAAGGATGTACAAAATCACTCGTTTTCTTGCGTTAAATGAGCCTTTAATCGATAAGAATCACCTACAATGGTTACGACAGTTGCGTGATGTAAAATACGATCTAAAATCGCATTCGCTAGTTTAGTCTCTTGAAAAATTGTATCCCACTCTTTGAAATTTACATTTGTAGTGAGAATCGTACTTTTCTTTTCGTATCTCATGTCAATGAGCTGAAAAAAGAGCTTCGCATCTTCCGCATCTATTGGCAAGTAACCAATTTCATCTACGATTAAAAGCTTGTACTTGGCATAATGCTTTAAACGACTTTCTAAACGGTTTTCCAACCGTGCTTTCTTCAAATTCTGGATTAAATCATGGCACTTAATAAAATAAGTACTAGTTCGTTTCTTCGCTGCGGCAATTCCGATTGAAGTGGCCAAATGGGTCTTTCCAACACCACTTGTACCCAAGAAAACGATATTTTCATTCTCCTCTATAAAACGGAGCGTTAAAAAATCTAAGATTTGTTGTCGGTTAATGGAGGGTTGAAAATCAAAATCGAAATCAGTTATTTCTTTACGATGTGGGAATGCACCTACTTTCACCATTGCCTGTGTCATATTTTGCTCTCGGACATCAATTTCATAGTTCGTTAATTTAATCAAAGTATCATTAAAGGACAATTGATTATTTACACTAAAGTCTATGACTTCATTTAAATGTAACGTCATTTGCTTAAGCCCCAGATACTCTAGATTCTTTAATAATTGCTGATGATTTGTTGTTACTTGATTCATTATTTATACACTTCTCCAATCGCTGCTAAGTTCTTTTTCGCTAACTCATCAATATTAGGATAGTTAGGCATAGAAACCCCTAGTGATTCCTGATAGTGGGTTTCTTGATAATTTAATTTCTTCCCACTTAAGGGATGTTGTGCGATGAGCTCCGTGTTATAATAAACCCATATTTGATCATCATACACTTGTAGTCCAACTCTCTTTCCTTGGTATTTTGCTGGTACCGAGTATTGATTCGATTTGTAAGAAATCATGTTGGAGGCATTCACCTTTACAAGCTTATGATTGATTCGATAGAAATCTCTTACTTGGACAGTTGGTAGCTGGTGTAAGAGGTTCTTTTCTTTTTTAAATTCTAATACTGGTATCTTGCCAGTCCCCTGATGTACCTCATGATTGACTCGATTACATAAATCCTGTACAAATCGGTGTAATTCTTCTAAGGTCAGTTGACCTTGATAAGCATGAATTTCATCTAATAGTTTCATCGTTGTTTCTACTTTTCCTTTTGTACGTGGTCTGCCTGCTACACAAGGTTTTACTTTAAAACCAAAGTCGTTAGCGAATTGTGCAAACTTATTATTCACTTTTCCGCTAGAAAATTCTGTTCTAGCTTCATCCATAACTGTTTTCATATTGTCCGTAATTATCTCTGAAGGAACACCACCAAGTGCTTCAAATGTTTCCGTTAAAAACGAAAACAATGTACTTTGTGATTTAGAGATACTTAGATGGAACGTGCGGAACCTTGAATAAGAAAGAACAAGAACGGCCACATTCACTTCTACCTGTTGACCATCCTTAGTATCAAATAGAATACTTTCTTTCCAATCTAGTTGTGCTTGTTTACCTGGTGCTGTTTCAAAACGAGCTGCCCCTTTGGGGGAGGCAATCTTTTTGTCCTCATCAAAATAAGCTTTAAATTCTGGTATTCTAGCTATATACGCCCTAAATGTAGAAGCCGAACAATCAAGACCATGATTATCTTTTAAATATTGCCAAAGCACCCTCCGATAATAAAACTTCTGTTTCGAATCCTCCGATAAAAGTGCGGCTATAATTTCATAATATTCATCAAGCATAGATGCCTTTTTCCTTGTACGTTTTGGAATAAACCCATTGAGATATTTATCGATTGTTCTACGATCTACCCCTAATTCCCTAGCTAATTCACTTTTATTAATTTTCATCTTTAACTGCTCCATTACTTGTTTGAATTTTCCTAAATCTGAAAGACTCTTAATCTCAAAATCTGTTTCAATATTTAACTTTATGTACATACTAATCACCCAATATTAGTATGTAATTCATAATCAATTTTGTACATCTTTATTCAAGCACGTTTGTACATATTTAAATTATCATTTCTAAATAAGCAATGATTCCAACTATCTTAAACGATCAATTAGCATTCAGATGGGTTAACGCTATTTTTGTGGAAGTAAAAAGTTATGAAGATTTATGACCCCCGAAAGGAGTAAGCTTAAAAAATGGAAGCTATGGCGCTTAGGTATTTAAATAAAAATATTCTTCATCATATTAATATAATAGAAAGTATTAAACGACATCAAGCAAATATCATACGATCAGATATTCACGGGGGTGTATTGTTTGATGTTCCGAGTGAGACCTATATGATTAGTTGTGACAGTTTGGAAGATTATAAGAGATTGTTACAAGATATTGAAGAGATAAAAGAATGCGAAGTATTTCAAAGTTGGGCCAAATCTTATGTTCAGGAGAAATACCATTTAATTCATAGAGATACCTATTATCAGGCAGCGATTTTAAAAGAGTTTCCCGTAACTATTCCAAAACCAATATTAACCATAAGACGTCTTAATGAAAATGACATTTCTTTAGTGAAAACTTTTTATCCTACCAATGATTATACATATGTTATCCAACGTCTTATGGAAGGTACTCTTTTCGGTGGGTTTTCAAATAATAAGGTGATTGGATTTATTGGCATTCACGATGAAGGTTCAATTGGCTTACTAGTAGTGATTGAAAAATACAAAAGACAAGGGTATGGACTTGCGCTACTGTACTTCATCATTCACCATTTTATAAAAAATAATAGAATCCCTTACTCTCAAATTAGTCATACGAATCAAGCTTCCAGATTTCTTCATCAAAAAAGCAGGGATGGAGATTTCAACAGGTGTGATTGAGTGGCTCACTGTACAATGACTATCCGGAAAATATTTTGTGTGTTCCGTTTTCTAGCTATTGATTAATATTCTTATGCGCTAGAAAACTTTTTATTTTTGCAGCTATGCCGATGATTAGATAACTAATTCCGTTAGCAATAATGACTAAACCAATGAAAGCTGCTCCAAATCCTGCTCCTTCACCAGTACCACCACTACTATGGTCCAGATTCACAAATAGGGAACCAGAAATGAAAGCAATAATGGGGCCAAATACACCTAAGATAATACCTGATAACCAAAAAGGTAATTTGATTCTTCGATTGAAGTAAATTGCAGAAAAATTTAAAATTAATAGAGCTACTATCAATACAAGCCAAATCAATCCATCTCCACTCATATAACCCTCCTATTTTCAGTTTTTAATCATATATAGTTTTTTTCAGTACTAGTGATGCACGAAAAATATTGTTTAGGAAATAGATTGACTTAAAAAGTCACTTTTAGAATCGATTCTATCTAAAACAAAACCATAAAACGTTAAATTTTTTATAGAATACTAATTTACTTGTAATCATTTTTCGGTCCTTCATCCATTATTACCTCGACCAAATTAGAAGCACCCATCCTAAGCTTAGGTCTAAATTCTGAGTTTGGCTTACTATAAAGATCCAACGGACTTATCATAACCCCATCTTCCGTATTATGAAGGATTCCGGGCACACAGGAATAAATTCTGTCATTATTATTTGCATTCTTGGCAAATATGGTAACAGATGTTCCGTTATGATTATCTATACTCATGGACACCTTGTATCTGTGGAATGAGCCTGTCCCATTTGACTGAGCAGAATAGACCACGGGAACAACTGCGAGTATAGTATCATTTAACCTTAATTTTATTACTTCTGTCTTAGTTGCTCGACTATCTCTCCTAACATCCCCCATGTGTTCAACTGCTCCGTTTCCAAAGCTTCTAAGAGGAGTGGTTCCTTCTGCTCCAAACATAGCCACATCTATTTGCTCACCATTCTTAGTGTAGACTAAAGCATATATATCGTAATCGGTACCAGTCTTCCAAGATACTGTCGCAGTAATTTCAGGCGTTTTCTCGATAATAACTGGCTTTTGACTTTTATCGAGACTTACCTTCCCCTTTACCTTTTCAAGGCTTATCTTGGTATTTTGTTTATTTTTATTCTCAGGAAAATTTACAGCTCCGACAGGTTCCTTAAGTGTTTGTTTTTGAATAGTTATAGATTCGGATGGCTTATTTTGCTCCTCAGCTTTTACCTCCACACCATAATTTTCACATAGACCTTCTAGCCCAGAATTAAACGCTCGACTCCTGCGGGAGATAGAGGAAAGGCTAAGCTTCCTCTCCGGCGCATCGTGCGTCTGTAGCGCAATGGAACGACTTAGTTTT
>NZ_JVDT01000180.1 GCF_001076885.1 Bacillus sp. 522_BSPC | reverse complement strand
AAAGGGAGAAAGACTAAAGGAGTATAATATCATTTATATTAATGGTGGAAACCCCTTTCGCTTACTATATTTTATGAAAAAAAGCGGCGCTGACTTGATATTAAGATCATTGTCAAAACAAAATACTATCTTAATAGGAGCAAGTGCTGGTGCGGTTATTTTAGGACCTTCAATCGATGTTGTCCAGCATTTTTCTCCAGAGTTGAATGAGATAGGCTTGAATGACTATACAGCATTATCGTTAACAGATATCGCTATTTTTCCACATTATGATCGAGAAGATGTTTTTAAAGAAGACACTGGGAAGAGCATAGAGGATCGCTTAAGTGAATTTGAAGAATGGAATAATATCTCAGTAACGAGATTAAAGGACGACCAATACATCCTAATAAATAGATAAATTCGAATAATGCGCACACAAAAAAAGCTTGAGGATAATTCCCCAAGCTTTTTTTGTGTGCTACCTTAAATTGCTATGTACCAGTATCCCCGGACAGCTAATCTCCCACTTATCTCGAGAGCGCCTTAAAGTGAGATTAAACACCGATTAGCCACGTTATTGAACTTGTGTACCTTCTAAATCAATTTGTACATTTTTTTGTGGAGCAAATGTAGAAATCGCATGCTTATAAACGAGCTGTTGCTTTCCTTCTGATTCAAATAATACGGTGAAATTATCGAAACCTTTTATAAATCCACGTATTTGGAATCCGTTTAATAAGAATACCGTTACGTTTGTGCCGTCTTTACGCAGTTGATTTAAAAATTGATCTTGAATGTTAACTGATTGCTTCATGAAAATCCTCCTCTTTTCTCTCTACTATTATGTATTCGATTTTATTTTTAACATTCCTTCTAAATAAGACGAAATTTCCTGTAAATTTTTTGTTATGTCATGTGTTTTGACACTTTCTGTCATATCAAACCATTGTACATTCATTTTGTTGCGAAACCAAGTTAATTGCCTCTTTGCATATCTCCTCGAGTTCTGCTTTAACTCCTCAATTGATTCATCCAAGCTTTGCAGACCATCGAAATACTTATAGATTTCTTTATAACCAATAGCCTGAATGGATTGGCAGTCTCTAATGCCCTTTTCATAGAAGTGCTGAACTTCCTCTATTAAGCCGATATCAAGCATTTGCTCCACTCTTTTATTAATACGCTCATACAAAACACTTCTTTCCATCGTTAAGCCAATTAACGCAGCATCATAAAGTGAGTCCTGCTTCTGTTCTTTTTGAATATCAGACATTTTTCTGCCAGTGACATGAAAGACCTCCAATGCTCGAATCACACGCCTGACATTATGATGGTGAATGGCAGCAGCAGCTTCTGGATCTACTTCTTTCAACATATCATGAATAGTTAGGCTTCCTTCCGTTTGCGCCAATTCTTCTAATTTCGTCCGGAATTCCGTGTCTGTTGCCGTTTCTTGAAACTGATAATCGTATAAAACGGCTTGAATATACAAACCAGTTCCGCCAACAATAAATGGCAATTTACCTCTTGAAGTTATTTCCGTGATTTTTTTTCGAACAAGCTCTTGAAATTGTGCCACAGAAAAACCTTCATCTGGTTCTACAATATCAATTAAATGATGGGGAACCCCTTGCATTTCATCCTTGGATATTTTTGCTGTCGCAATATCCATTCCTCTGTAAATTTGCATGGAATCTCCGCTAATGATTTCCCCGTCGAATTTTTTTGCCAGTTCAATGCTTAGATTGGTCTTCCCTACAGCAGTAGGTCCGATTAATACAACGACTTTTTCCTTTATGGTCAAATGATTCAACTGCCTTTTTCAAACATTTAGCTAAATTTTATGCTATTATAATTATTTTATCACATTCCTGCGTGCAGTTTAACCTGTAAGCATTATTACCCAAACTTTATAAAATATACAATATTTTAATAATCGAGGTTTATTTTTTTCTTACCTGCTGAATAAATATTTATCGTATAAGTATCATTTTGAACAAGCATGTTTATTTCGTCGCTTTGTAAAAATTGGTCTAACGATCGTTTAATAGCACGTGCTATCTCTTCCTTGCTTTTGTCTTTTGTTAGAAAATACGTATAAATATCGATGATTACGTTTTTCTCCGTTGCATTGGTCCTTATTCTTTCTATATTATATTCCTTGCCTAACAAAAATCCTTCATTGAAATAGGGTGATAGTTTTAACCATCTTTCTCTTCGATCAACTATTTGCTTATCATAATAGGAAACTGTCACTGGTGCTTTATGATGATATCCATTTAAAATTTCCTGGACACGCAAAAGTTCTTTTTCCTCTTTTACTAGTTCAATATCGTTAGGAAGCGATACGATCCATCCTATTACTTTTCCTTGATCGGAATAGTCTCCTGGCCAAAGTTTTATCCTTTTCTCGTCTGCCTCTGTTACTATTTTATAGGCTGTTTGGTCCTTGCCTAAAGCTTTTAAATCATAATCCAATTCAACAGTATAAGTAATCTCTTTATCCTTCAATATTTGATAAACAAAAGGAATGATTTCCGACTTCTTTTGATAGAGTTCTTCCTTCTCCACGCTAATATAAACTTCAGCTTCCTCAAAATTGACCAAAACAGAAAACCCATCCTCCTGAAATGCTTCTGTTAATTGCGCTTTTATCATTTCGTCCAATTTATTTCCTTTATAAATCATTAATAAATCAGGTCCTTGTTTCGCTTGTGTCTTTTCTACAATGCCGATATTCATTGCCCCGCCGACGAGAAGAAGATGGAAAATGATGAAAGAGTACAATGCAGTCTTTTTAACATTAATCAAACTCCTCTTATATACATCATCAATTGAGAAGGGATATGCTAGGGTCTTCCCTTTCTCCAGTAGCCTGTCCACAAATGAAGCAAGTGAAATTCCGTTTGTTGCCAGTTGCTGTAGAAATGAAAATTGTATTCTCCTAATCTCTCTTATCGATTTTCGAACGATTCTAGCAATCTGCCTTTTATCTAACTGAAAATAGTAATGTAGCAAAAGAATAATCTGATCGATTTTACCAACCGAACTAAAAGAAAATTCAGAAAATAAAGATTCAAACACCGTTCTACTCTTTTTCACCTTCAACTGTTTTAAAATGTAGCGGTATCCTCTTTCTATTACATGAGGGGTATACCACTTTGTCGAAGGCTTTATTAAAAAAGCCTTCACGATTTTAAGTGCCTTTTCTCTATCGCCTGTAAAGAATTCTGTAAATAAAAGCCAATCTTTCACTTGATTGCTTTCGACAAGCTGCAACCCCTTCATAGTACCCCCTCCCTTTAAGAAATGATATCAAGTATCGAACTCTATCTCTTTTCTATTTATATCATAAATTTTTATTTCATAGGGAACATAGTTAAATTGACTTTGAATGTCTTCATGTTGCAGAAAGAAGTGTAGGGATCTGTTTAACTCTTTGACTGTATCTAAGTTTTTTGCCCTATCTTCCTCTGTTGCGTAGGCTAATTCTGTATATATTTCGATTTTCAATTGATCGTCTTCATAGGTTGGATACACATCATAAACTTGATATTTTTGCTCGCCAAACATATAGGCTTCTAATAGAGCTGGAATGATATCCCACATGGCTCTTTCCATTTCTACAACGCCTGCATCAACCTTTCCAAACGAAAAATCCCATTCTAAATCATACTTTTTTATAATATTTTTAATTTCTTCCTTCAAATTCGTTTCTTCTTCTTCTGTTATCGATTCAGAAAAAATCAACTGCCTTGATTCACCATTTTGATCACTTATATAGCTTTGCGTATAATAATAAGGAGTAGAAGTAACTAATTCGAATATTTCTTGTTCCATATCCATCCGTTTATTCTCAGCTTTTTGTTCCTCTGTTAGTTCTACATCAACCACTTGATTAATTTCTTCATATCTTAACTGATAATCCATGTCTCTTTCCTTTAAATAAGATTCGATAATCGAAGTTACCTCTTCCTTATTTTCTATACTCTCTGGTGTGGCCAATTGGACGTAAAGCGTATTATTTTCGACATCTGGATAGGTATAAATATCCGTATACCCTTTTTCTTGAATCTCCTTTCCAAGCTGTAACACGCCTCCTTCCTTATAAACTTTATACACATCAGGGCCTAAACTAACTCTCGTTTTCCCTATGATTTCCTGATTAATAGATCCTCCAACAAATAAAATCAACAAAATGAAGATAATCACGGGTGCCTTTCCCCTACTAGTCCTTGTCTCGATGTATAGATGTTTCTTTTCTAATACTTGATTAACTGGCATCATACTTTTTAGGAGACTTACATCTTTTTTTATTACGTCCTCTATATCATGAATAGATACTAATTTGCCATTATTTGTCCATAAAATAAGAGAAGCGTATATAATTTGTTTTGTCTTTCTAACTGAAATCGGTAAATATTGCGCTATTTTTTTATAAGAAAAACCGTAGTAATACTTTAGTAAAAAAGCAACTCTAGCTTTTTCGTCAAGCAAACCTAGTCGAGTTAATAGAACACTAGAATCGATTGGTTTATAGTTAATGTCATTATTGCGATGATATTTTCTATATTCCTTGATTATTGGTTTTAGAGAAAAACGTTCACGTGAAGGGAAGGACCACGTATCCCTCACTTGATCTAATGTCCGATCTAACAATCGTTCTGCTAGCCCACTATCACCAGTTAATAAGATTGCTAGTAAATACCATTCATCTATATTGTCTTGTATAATTATTTGCTGCTTCCATTGTCTAGGGCGCATGTTCAGAATATGTTCCGCCTTTCTAGTCATTCTCCATATATTACCTATATTTTAAAGGAAGTTAGAACCATTGTCATCACCTTCTGTTTGAAAATTCACTTTTGAATAACTATTCAATTTAAATAATTAAGAACAAACACGCTGTATTTTATCGAGTTATAACAATAAAGATTTTTCTAAACAATAATCAAACATTAAAAAACTGCCTTGATTCTACAAAGCAGTTTTTCAACTTAGAAATTAGGATAATTCCAACATTCTATCCAATGCTAGTTTTGCATTGGATGCAATTGGCTCTTCGACAATTATTCGATTACTTTCAAAATCCTCTTCAATGGATTCTAAGCACCATACAAAATGAGGCAAATCAATCCGGTTCATTGTTAAACAAGCACACATATATGGATTGAGGGAAATAATTTCTTTATCTGGGTGTTCTTTGATTATCCGATTGACTAAGTTCATTTCCGTACCAATGGCAAAGGCACTTCCTGGCTCTGCCTTTTCGATTACATCAATAATATAGTTCGTGGAACCAGCTAAATCAGATGCTGCTACGACTTCTCTGCTGCACTCCGGATGGACAATGATTTTCATATGTGGATATTGCTTTCTAACTTGCTCAACATTACTAACGGTAAAGTTCTCATGAACAGAGCAATGCCCTTTCCAGAGTATCACTTTAATGTCTTCTATCGCTCCTTCATAAACAAGTTCATTTTTGATTGGATCCCAAATCGCCATTTTTTCTAAAGGAACCCCTAAATTATAGGCTGTATTTCTGCCTAGATGCTGATCAGGTAAAAATAGTAATCTTTCCTTTTGTGTAAAAGCCCAGGATACCATTTTTTCAGCATTGGAGGAGGTTACAGTTGCTCCTCCATTTTCTCCGACAAATGCCTTAATAGCTGCTGTTGAATTGACATAGGTAAGCGGAATAATCGTGTCACCAAATAATTCCTGAAGCTTTGTCCAAGCTCGATTTGTCTGATAAATATCGGCCATATCAGCCATGGAACAACCTGCTCGCATATCTGGCAAATAGACTTTCTGCTTCTCTGTTGTTAAAATATCCGCTGTTTCTGCCATAAAATGAACACCGCAAAAGACAATATACTCTGCTTCTGTGTTTTCTGCAGCAACTTGTGCTAGCTTTAAACTATCCCCTGTAGCATCGGAAAATTGAATGACTTCATCCTTTTGATAATGATGCCCTGGAATAAATAGTTTTTTTCCTAAGCGTTGCTTGATACTTGCTACTCGTTCTTCTAATTCTGTGTTTGTCATCGCTAAGTATTTTTCAGGTATCGTATTCGAAGCTTGTAATCCCTCTAAAATATTCATTTTCCTCTCCCCTTTTATCCTTTAATGAATACTTACTTTTACACTAATATCTAAAGCTTTCACCGAATGCGTTAAAAATCCTAATGAAATATAGTCCACTCCACACTCTCGATAAGAAGCAAGATTATCTAAAGTAATTCCACCAGACGCTTCTGTTGTAACAGTTTCTGGGACATGGGGAATCCACTCGACAATTTCTTCTGGCTTCCGATTATCAAACATAATAACATCTGCGCCAGCCGCTAAAGCTTCAAACATTTGCTCCTTCGTTTCTGTCTCCACTTCCACCTTTACCATATGACCAATCGACTCTTTAACTGCCTTCACTGCATTGGCAATCGAACCGGCGAATGCAATATGGTTATCTTTAATCATTACCGCATCATACAGTCCAAAGCGATGATTATGTCCTCCCCCAACAGTTACTGCATATTTTTCCAACATCCGTAATCCTGGTGTCGTTTTTCTCGTATCACAGATTTTCGTATAGCCACTATTTAATGTTTCTACCGCTTCTCTTGTTTTCGTTGCAATCCCGCTCATTCTTTGGACAAGATTTAAAATAACGCGCTCGCCTTTTAAAAGCTCTCTAATATTTCCTTTTGCTGTCGCCAATTTTTGGCCTGCTTCAATTCGATCTCCATCCTGGACATGCATCGTTACTTCTATTGCTCGGTTTAGAACCTTGAATCCTCTCTGAATGATCTCTTCCCCGCAAAAAACACCATTGTCTTTCGATAGAAAAACAATTTCTCCTTGCTGCTCTTTCGGAAAAATCGCATCTGTCGTCACATCACGTTCGCCGATATCTTCCATAAAAAATGCTTCCAGTTGTTTCTGCAATTTTAATTGGTTCATTTTGATTCTCCTTTGTTCGTTCTCTTTTAAATCTAACCTTTTTCTTCATCCATTCATCCTTTTCCACTGGATAATCGGAGCGAAAATGGCCGCCTCTACTTTCTTTTCTTTCTAAAGCAGATTTTGTAATTAGAAAAGCCGTCATCAGCATAAAGTATTTCTCTATCTCTTCGATTGATTTATTATCAAAAGAGATTTTCTCATAATCCCCTATTCCGAAATCTTCTAGCCACTGCAATTGCATACGCAAGTTTACTTCATTACGGACAATTCCTACATTTTCCATCATTCGTTTTTGGATTTCTTCTTTTTCTGGGAAAATTGGATAGATACCTGAATTCCTTTCTTTGTTATCTATTTGGGTATCCAGCTGTTTTATTTTTGGCGATTGATGAAGGAGCGTTGCTAGATTTTTCCCCATATATAATCCTTCTAAGAGAGAATTGCTGGCAAGGCGGTTGGCTCCATGAAATCCCGTGCAAGCTGCTTCTCCAATTGCATAAAGATTTTGTACAGATGTTCTTCCATAAAGGTCTGTGTCAATGCCGCCCATTAAAAAATGGCTACCTGGCGCAACTGGAAGTAATCCTTTTTGTAAATCAATGCCTTGCTCTACACACATTTTAGTTATCGAAGGAAATCTTTCTTGAAAATTAGCTATCATGGAGATATCTAAATAAACTGTTTCCCCTTTCGATAAATATTGATAGATGGTTTGGGAAACAATATGGCGTGGTGCTAAGTCTTTATATGGATGAATTTGTTCCATCACATACTCTCCCGAAGCTGTAACTAATCTTGCTCCATCTCCTCTGACCGCTTCTGAAATCAGCCCAATCGTTTTTCCATTTACATAGAGTAGTGTAGGGTGAAACTGTACAAACTCCATATCGCTGATGCTGGCCCCAGCTAAATAAGCAAGCGCAATTCCATCTCCTGTAATAGTGGAAGCACTACTCGTATAGGTGTAAAGCTTCCCACATCCACCTGTTGCAATAACCGTATGAGCGCTATAGAATTCTCGTCGAGTGCCATCTGGCAGTATCCCTTTTGCGCCAATACATTGATTAGTATTAGTATTTACCATTAATTCATAGACAAAAACATTTTCGATGATTTCTATATTATTAGTCTTCGTTTCCGTTAGATATTTCATCACCTGTTTTCCTGTTGAATCGCCACCGCTATGGACAATTCTTTTTTCAGAATGAGCCCCTTCCATTCCTAACGCAAGATTTCCAGTTCTATCCTCATCAAAAGTGCATCCAGCGTGCCATAATTCACTTATTAACCTAGGTGCTGCTCTTGTTATTTCTGCAACTACTTCTGGATTATTATGGAATCGCCCTGCTTCTAACGTATCAAGTGCATGCTTTCTATAATTATCTGATTCTCCCATACTTGCAGCAATTCCACCCTGTGCTAAATAAGAATTGCTCATTTCCGCCTTTGATTTTGTGAGAATAATCACATTCAATTCAGTTGAAAGTTTTTTAGCTAGCTGTAAACTTGCGATTCCACTGCCAATAATCAATACATCTGCGTCCATTTTATACCTCCTGTTTTACAGGTGTCTTGACACCTATATTTACATAGATTTAAAATTATGACAAGTGTTTTTTTATTAAAAGATTTTTAAATAATTAAGTTCCTATTTTTCATAGCAAATGAAAAAGCAATAACATTGCATTCCTTTGTCTCCCACAACTTAACCTATTGGAGGAATTTCTAATGAAATATTTTGATTATGCAGCTACTACTTCTTTGGATCCTGATGCTGCTTCTACCTATGTGGAAGTTGCTTGCAAATATTTTGGTAATACAAATAGTCTCCATGATATGGGAGACACAGCTAATAAAATCTTAGAGAATTGCCGAGACGAATGGGGAAAATTAATTAACGTTGATAAAAATGGGGTTTATTTTACAAGTGGCGGTTCGGAAAGTAACTATCTTATCTTGCAAAGCTTGCTATTGGCATCAAAAAAGAACGGAAAACACCTCATTACATCAATAGCAGAGCATGCTTCCATTCATAGTACAATGCAAGCTTTAGCAGATAAAGGCTATGAAATTACCTATCTACCTTTATTAGAAACTGGTGTAATCGATATAGAGTTGCTAGAGGAATCCATTCGACCTGACACCATTCTTGTTTCCATTCAGCATGTGAATTCTGAAATTGGCGCTATCCAACCAATAAAAGAAATCGGTGCAATATGTAAAAAGCATGACGTCCTTTTTCATAGTGATATGGTGCAAAGTATTGGGAAATTAGATGTTAAGGAAGTAACTCCCTTTGTTGATGCCTTGTCCATCTCTAGCCATAAATTTTATGGACCAAAAGGGGTCGGTGTAGCCTATATTAACCCGAATACACCTTGGATGCCATTATTAGCGAATGGTAGTCATGAAAACGGCTTTCGTTCCGGCACAATAAATACAGCTGGGATTGCGAGTATGACAGTTGCTGCGCAAAAGGCGTGTTCGACGATTTCGGAGAACGAAACAAAGCTTTCTCAGCTACGCAATTTATTTACAGAGATGATAACGAAAGAGTCTGTTACTATTTTTGAATGCAAGGAACAATACCCAGGAATTATCGGATTGAGGGTTAAAGGATTGGAAGGCCAATGGCTTATGCTTGAATGCAATCGTCGTGGATTCGCCATTTCAACGGGAAGCGCATGTCAGATTGGAAAACAGGCTCCTTCTAAAACAATGAAGGCGTTGGCTCTGCCAGATGGAGAGGCAAAAGAATTTATTCGGATTTCGATGGGAAGAAATAACACGGAAGAAGATGTAATTGATTTGGTAAATGTAATAAATGAGATAGTTTAAAATTTATTAGAATAAACATCAAAAAATGCTGAACCTATCTTTAGTAATAAATAATAAATGTTGAAAGCCTTATTTTGCGGATTTAATAAGGCTTTCAACCTTCAATTTGTATGAGGTTATGAGAGTTTCTTAATCATGATATAGTCAATTTGCTCTTCATCCCCCATATAAAAAGAATGAGCACCAGTTTGAACGAATCCATTTTTTCGATAAAAACCTATAGCATTTTCATTTTTTTCCCATACACCTAGCCAGATCTTCCTTTTAGATTCTTTCTTAGCAATTTCAATAGCTTTATTTAATAGAAATTGCCCGAGTCCATGTTTTTGAAAATTGCTCTTTATATAGATTCTTTCTATTTCAAGTGAGTCTTCCCCCATTTTTTCAGATTGTGCATCCTTCATATTTACCTTTAAATATCCAGCTAGTTCGCTATTTAAATAGACAAAATAGAATTGTGAAGAAATATCGGATAATTCCTTTTCTAGTTGTTCCAAGTTAAAGGCTTTTTCCAAATAGTCCTTCATGTTTTCTGTTGAATTTTGATTTTTGAAAGTCTCATCAAATGTTTCATAACTTATATCTTGCAGTTTATGTATATCGGAGAATGTACATTCTTTAATATGAATAGTCATTTAACTTTTCACTCCTTGATTATCAATAATTCCGCTTATTTCCTTGCTTCACGTACTCCCAGTCCTTTTCAATATTTTTTCTTACTCGTTGAAGAAAGTTAAACATGACTTCAACCTCTGACTCGGAAAAACCCGTTAAAGCAACTTCATTTGAATACTCATTTTCTTTTTTTATAAAAGGATAAACGTTTCCCCCTTTCTCTGTTGGAAAGAGTTTTTTTATTTTTTTGTTATGTTGATCACCTTTTTTTTCAATAAATCCATTAATCTCCAATTTCTTTATAGCTCTTGCAGCCGTTGTTCGATCTACTTTAATCATCTCTGATAATTTTTCTTGAATGATTCCAGGGTTTTCATATATTCTCACAAGGTATAAATACTGCCCCTTAGTGAGATTATGTTCTTTAAATTCGATATTGCTTATTGAATCTAATGCTCTTCCAATCATACCAATCTCACGAAGAATTTCTTTCATCCTTTCACCCACTCCTGTTTATATTGTTGTATTTGCAACAATATTCAAAATTAAAGATAACCTATTTTTGTTGAAATTGCAATCAAAATATACGGACATAGCATTTTTTTATGCTAATTTACTTTGCAATCTATTTTGGAAAAAATTCTTATTATTTTATGAATAACCGGTGATTGCTTCAATCCCATTGCCTTTCACCAATATTTTAATTTCCAAATACAATTGAAAATAACCTTCAAAATAATCAGATACGCTTACATAAAACTCTTGAAAAAATGTCATATTAATTAAGTAAAGGGGAAAAAACTTCTAATTTAGTGTCTCAATTTAAAAAGTTTGGAGGGTTTTTTATGAAAAAGAATAGCCATCATGTGGAACTTACCACTGCAGAAATAGCAAACCTTTGGACTCAATACATGAACGATTCCTTATCTATTTGCATCCTTACCCATTCAATCGAAAAGGCTGAAGACAAAGATATTAAAGAGATTCTTCTATTTGCCCTTAAACTTGCCGAATCTCATATCGTAAAAATTACAAATTTTTTTAATCAAGAGAACTTTCCCATCCCCAAGGACTTTATATTGGAGGAAGATGTAAATTTAAATGCACCTTCTATATTTACAGATGCTTTTATTATTGCATATTTGCACGTGATGACATTACTAGGTTTAACAGGATATGCTGGAGCCGTTGCATCTTCTTCAAGGGAAGACCAATTAGATTACTTTATAAAATGTAATAATGAAACAATGGAGTTACATAAACGAATCGTTGACGTTATGCTAAATAAAGGATTATATAGTAAAACTTCTAGAATCAATAGACCAAATCAAGTCGACTTTGTTGATGGTCAGAATTATTTAGCAGGCTGGTTTGGAAAAAAACGACCTTTAAATGTTATTGAAATAAGCGGAATGAGCTTTAACATGAAAAAAGACGTAGCAAAAACGGTATTAGAATTAGGTTTTGCTCAAGTATGTCAAACAAAAGAAATACAAAAATATTTTGATCGTGGAAAGAAAGTATGTTTAAATCACTTCACTACTTTTAATAATATACTGACAAAGGAAGACTTATCTTCTCCAAAAACATGGGTTTCGGAAGTAACGAATTCCACTGTTTCCCCTTTTTCCGATAAATTAATGCTCTATCATATTGTTACATTAGTTTCCGCAGCTGTTGGCTATTATGGAGCTGGTTTAGCCGTTTCCCAACGGAGAGATCTAGCAGCTGAATACACTAGATTTATCGCTGGAGTAAGTCTGTACGCGGAAGATGGATGTGAGTTATTAATAAAGCATGGATGGTTAGAACAACCCCCTTTAGCCGATAACAGAGAAAATTTAGCAAATAAGAAGTAATGAGTATCCATGCGAAAAGGATTAGTTTTAGAAAATATACTATGGAGCATAGCATTACCAGGTTTTGCTCAATTACTTAACAAAAGTTATCTAAAAGGATTCTTCTTTATCAGTCTTGAGTTTGTGATAAATATTAAAGCAAACTTTAATCAGACGATATTACTAAGTTTTCATGGAAGAATTCAAGAAGCAATTGGAATCACGAATTTTCAGTGGCTAATGTTTTATCCTTGCTTATATTTCTTTGCAATGTGGGATGCATGCAAGGAATGTGGAGTAAAATTACCCCTATTCGCGTCTCTTCCGTTCGTCTTCTCAGCGTATTTTGTAACAGTAGGATTAATATTATCACCAGAGCTCAAACTTTTCGGAAAACTATTAGGACCTGTATGGCTGCCAATGTTATTTGTCATACCAGGTGTCTGCATTGGATTTTTACTAAAAAAAATCTTATCTACTTTCACTTAAAAAAATACCAAAATGATGGTATTTTTTTGTTTTCTTATTTCTAACTTATTTTTTCTAATAATTGTCGAAATTTGTTTTTCGTTTCTGGATGATAGGTAATGATTTCTTGAAAAGCATATGCCAACAACTCGAACTCTCCCATTTTATCTACTTGTTTAAATCCTTTTCTTTCAAAAAATATTTTGTCTGGTAACCAGCTTTTTTTACTGGTTACCAATACAACTCCATCAAGATTTAATGCTTGGGCATCTTTCATACATTCCTCTAGAAGGATACTACCAAAGCCTTTCCCTTTACTCTGTCCAACTATCCAGAAACAATGGATCACCATATATTCCATTGCATCGATTGCTCTCCACGTAAATTTGCCAGGAATGTATTCAATAAACCCTCTTTGCCGTCCATTTTCTTGCATAATTTTCACTTTTAATCCTTCTTTAAATCGTCCTTCAGCCATGCTAGTTTATTTTGATACCCCTCCGCTTACCTTTCCTAAGCCATCCTTTTTCTAGTTCAATACCTTCCCCATTATCACATACGAAGCCTCATGCTCACTAGGAATAAACGGTTCCTTTATGTCAATCCATCCCATTTGCTTATATAAATGACGGGCGACTGTATTGTTTACTTGTGTTGTTAATACAACCGTTTTGTTTTCAACGCCCTTTAACAATTCATGAATAAGCTTTTTTCCATATCCTTTATTTCGATACAACGGATGGACAGCAAATTCAACTACTTCAAAACAATCTTTTAGCCATGTTTCATATTGTTTTTGATTAACCTCTTTGGAAAGCAATTCATGATAATACTGTCCAGGTAATGAAGTATATCCATATGCAAATCCTAAGAGTTCCTCTTCAGCTGTAATGATTATATATCCTCTAAATCCTTCATAAGTGGTATGCCTAATCAATCGTTCCTTTATGGACTTATTCCATACTTGTTTATATAATTCTTCCATTTTATTGATGATATTTTCGTTTTTATTTATTGCTAATAGCCGGACCACTTTATTCCCTCCCAAATTTCCTATTAAAGCTTCCTTTTTAAGCCCTCATGTGTTACTTGAAAACCTAATCGTTCATAGAATCTTAAAAGCATCTGATCTTTGTTTATCTGTCGTAAGTTGGATTAAATGGCAGCCACGGGATTTCGCACGTTGGATTGCCCAGTTGATTAATGCCGTACCTACTCCTTTTCCCCTAGCAGAAGAAGCAATCCTTACTCCTTCGAAAGTAGCTCTCCATCCTCCCTGATGGGTGATATATGGTGTAAAAGTAATTTGCTGCACTCCTACTACTTAATCTTCGACACATGCTACTAATAATTCATTATTGTGGTCTGCAGAAATTGCCTTATATGCCTCGATGTAGCTATCTGGCAATGGTTGTTCATAACGCTCCAGTTTACTCCCTAAAACATCGTCCGCAAGCATTGCAACATTTTGATCTAAATCTTGTTCTGTCGCCATTCTAAACTGTAATTCTTCCATCTGAGTCTCCCCTGTCAAAAAATCAGTTTCCTTAATTTATTTCTTTCTCATTCTGTCCTTACCCCTCGATATCCTCTAAAACGAAATAGATTTCTTGGATAATAGATTGAATTTTCCAATATTAAAAAAGTATACTAAAAGAGTAAATCGATACAAAATATTTAGAACAAAAAAATAGATCAAATACATTTTCAGTCTATCTTTCTGACCTTTTCCGATATACAGTCAGATTAATGGCATTCAATATGATTGTAACAAGAATAAGGACTGTTGCTGCTACCACCACACCCCTAGTAGTGTCCATAAGTGCGCTCCAATCCTCAACCTTAACGAGATGATAATTATAGATAATCTGAAATAATAAAGAAATCACACAAGCGCTCATGCTAACAAGACCAATTATTAACCGATTTCCCTGATTCTCTCTATTATTTCGCATTAGATTAGCAGCTGGCAATATCCAGGCAATTAAACCAAGCACTAGACTGCCAATATTAAGTAAACCCATCATATTTAGTACCTCCTTTGTTAAATTTGAATCTATACTTGCCAACAATATAAGGAAAAGAGAACGATAACATAAATTAACAATTAATCACAAAGACAATGTAACATATATTTAAAAATTTCCCCATAACCTTTTCCACTCATTTATTCATTAACCATTTAAACCATCTTCCATGGCCGTCCGTATCCGCAATCGTATTTTCGTTTTTTTTACCAGCCAAATAATAATCTAAGTGTAAATATCTATCTTGAATATTATTGTAAAGATGCGATACTGAACATATTTTCTCATTTAATTAAATCCTTTTGAAAAACTTATCAACTTCCTAAGAAGATTTTAAAATAATTATTTGTTTTTCTTTAGATAGTTGTTTTAGCTTGTTTTCGATATCAGGTTTATTCATTTTAGGATAATTCCAAATCCATTTAAAAAAATCTAACTCAAACCTTTCTTGACAGCCTTCTGCCCTATCTTGTCTGGTTTTATTTCGATATTGCCAAATTCTTTTTAAAGCACGATATATACAAATCGTTCGTTTGAAATCGAGAAAAATGATTGTATCACATGCTTGAAGTCTCAAATCCATCGTTCCGCTATAATTACCGTCAATTATCCATTCTTTCTTTTGCATTAATTCATATTGTATTTCCCGTTGTTCTTCTTTTGAGACACTTTCCCAATTCGGTCTCCAAAATAAGGAATCAAGGTGATAGACTTTTATATTTAATTTATCACTTAATTGCCTTGCTAGAGTGGATTTCCCAGAACCACCAGAACCAATTAGTACAATTTTTTTCATTGTTATCCCCTTTGATGCTACTTTCAGATTTTGCTTTTTACAAATAACTGTTCAAAAACCCAAAGCTCTTTTACTATCTTTTCTATATCCATCACGCTATCATATTTCTTTTAAGCCGCTTTTACCTATGTCCATCTATTCGAGCCTGAATGTAGCCGTAATATGCACATGTGCCATTTTGACTTATGTCTTTTACATCAAAGCCACACTTCTCATAAAAACCGTAATTATTGGCGGACGTATGTGCAAACCAATCACCGTGGGGAAGCTTTTTTACACATAGTTCCTTTAACTTTTTACCAATACCTTTTCCGCGATATTCTGATAAAACAATTAAATCCATAATGTTTGCAGCCATGATTTTGTCTGAGAGGACCCTAACCATACCAATCATTCTATTATGATCCCAAACAGTAAATGCCCAAGTGGAGTTTTCGAATATGAGTGTAAATTTCTCTTGCTGCCAAGCTGGAATATTTCTTGCCCATCCAGCATCTTCAAATAATGCTTCCACATAGTCAGCATGAACACCCTCGGTACCTTCTCTTATTATGAAACTGTTGAAATATTGGTACATGGTAAATGTCTCCTTTATTTTTAGGAAATTCTTTAATACTGTCACCCTCGAATTAATTATTTCATATTTCTGAATTTAAAAGTTGCAAAATATTTATTAATATAGTTTTGTCCACAACATTTTTTAACTAAATCATTCTTTTCTCCAAATAACAATTGGAGCAGAAATTGAGTTTTAATAGTCTATTTATTTTTCCGAAATTCCATTTGCCAACAACAAAAAATAGATCCAAACAGATATCGGAATCATAACGGTTATATTAGATAGAATACTAAATAACTTTATACTTTTATGATTTGAATGTACTCCTATAAGGAGAGAAACTAGTAGGCCTATATCAATTAGTAAATACAAGCTTATTGGTATCCATAGATTCAAATTAGGACCTCTTACGAAAAGAAAGACTGCTATTGCAGCTAAGAATAAGACTAAGGTTAGGCCAATGGATAAAAACTCTTTCTTAATTTTTTGTTTTTGTGACAAGGTATTACCTACTTTCGTATTGGAATAAGACTTACCTTACATCTAGCTCAGTCCTAATTAACTAATAAATGGTAATGTTATTTATACGAATTAAATCCATGATAAGTCTCAAAAAGGGAGGATCTCCCCCCTTTCATTTTCAAACTATCCTAATCAACCAGACCATTGCCTATATAAGCAAATGTATTTATATCTGCATAAACAATCATATTGTTTGGAATGGATTTACCTTTTGTTGGAAAATCAAGCAAATATACTTCTTCTCCTTCATATGATTTATCATCAACTAGAGACATCATATTCTTAGTAAGAGTAACTTTCGAAATTTTCCCATCTGCCCAAGTACCATTGATCCTTTCTTTTTGTTCTGCCGACAATTGGTTCCAAACTATTTCTCGGACATCCTCTTTTTTTACAACCTTATCATCCTGTAACAAACTATCAACCATGCCGTCTAACTGATTCAACCATTCTGTTCTCTTCTCTTTTTCCTTTTCATTCTCAATTTGTTCAGCCACTTCAGCGATTTCCTTTAACTGTTCTTTTATTGTTGAATCTCCTTCTAATGCAGCATAATGTTTAGCATATGCCTTTGTTGCATAACCTATATGTTTTTCGTATGATCCCAGGTCACTATAGGGTTCATAGCTCTCAGCATGAATACTATCTTTTATGCTAATTAACCAACTTTTCATATCCGAATATTCCAGTTTTTCAATAATGCCATTTCTTTCATCTACAATTCCATTGTCCTCTGCTATTATTATCAATTGATCCACCGCTCGCTGTAAGTCTAATGTATCTTCTACTTCTATTTCATTTTGAGCTGCAGCTTCCTTTTGTAGATTTTTAGCTAGTACGCCTATTTCCTCCAATTTATCTACAATTCTTTTATTTTCCTGAATTGCAGCGTATTGTTTGGAATGGCTCTCAGCATATTCCCCCACTTCTTTTGCATATTCTTTTCCATTTTGGTACCACATTTCTGAATTTTGCAATTTCAAATTTAGTTCATATAAGAAACTCGCTAGATTAGGATTTTCTTTATTTCCATGTTTGCTAGTACTAGTTGTTTCCTTTTTATCATCTTCTTTATCGTTCACTTGCGCCACTTGATTACGTTGATAATCAAAGTTTCCTGTTTGCTTAAATACATATCCACCTATAAAAACAATAAAACAAGCAACTGCAACAAAGGAAAGTACTGGTGCAAGGGAAAAACGATTTTTCGTTTTTTTATCCTGAATCACAGCACTAAAGAGTTTTTCTTTGTCTGCAGCACTCATTTTCCCATGCTTTAAAACAGTCTTATTCATACTTTCTCTTAAAGATTTCAGATCATCACTCATTCCCACCGCTCCTTTCCAATTTCTTTTGAAGCATTTTCTTTCCTCGTCTCAATCTAGTTTTAATAGTATCAACATTCAAATGGGTTAATGCTTCTATTTCTTTCATTTTTAATTGTTCATAATAGAATAAAATAATAATTTCGCGATATTTAGTTGGAAGCGCTAATACCTTTTGAGATAATTCCAGGTCGTCTAGTTTGTTTATCACATGCTCCTCTATAGAAAATTCATTGTTCCCTATCCTTTCTTGCATAAAGGCAGTAGGATAAAACGAGCGATACCATTTACTTTTCAAATAATCCTTGCATTTATTTCTCGTAATCTTATAAAGCCATGTCTTATAGGAGCTATCTCCTCTAAAATCCTCCATTTTCTCATAGCATTTAATGAATACTTCTTGGGTGATATCATCTGCAGCTGACCAGTTTTTCACATATGTATAAGCTAACCTTTTAATACTCTCCGCATATAACTCAATAAGTTCTTTTAATAGTTCCTCATTACTTGGCGGACTTACTTCCATTTTCCCTATTGACATGGCAACTTTAATCCTCTCCTTCATGTTGATTTACCTATAGACGACTCATCTCAATAAAATGTTTCAATTTTTTACAATGCTAAAATCTACCCATTGCAAATTAGCCATTAGTGGATACCCGCCAATATTAATTTTCCGATTGTCTTATGGAAAACTATTTATAAACATTCCTCTACATGCTAAAATATGGTAACACCTATAAAGCTAAGCTAAGGGGGATTCTATGAAAAGTAAATCTATTGCGTTCTTATTTGTACCTCTCTTGGAAGATGAAATAAAATTTTTTATAGGAGACAATGCATGCCATTAAAAAATATAGATATTTATATAATTACTCGCTCGTTGCTAACTTCCCTTATTTCCGCTATTTTCGTTAGTATGATTCAACTTTTTGGTTCACCCTATTTTAGTTTTTTGGGAATGCTAATCTTTACTACCATTTTCTTTTGCTTTTATCTTGTTATAGCGTCACCTCTCCAAATTATCTTAAATCAAAAGCCTAAGAAATTTAGTATTCTCTACCTTGCTATTTATACTGTTTTTTCTGGAGTGGTAACAGGCATTGTAGCAATTTTTTTTGGTATAAAAACCCCTTTACATTCTTCAGCATTTTATAACCTATTTATTATGTGCGCATTCCTTTTTTGGTTAGTTGATTCAGTCTTACTCCAAAAAAGATGAATATAGAAAAATACCTTTGTGGAATTAGGAGGAACACGATGAAGAATTCATTACAATTAATAGCAGAAGTATCTTATTCATTAAACTTTTTGATTTATGTGCAAAACATCTTTCTCAACCAAAATGAAGATAAGGATAATTGGAAATTTCCCTATCTTCCAACAACTTGCCAGTTTCGAAATGATTTTTTATTACGTTATCGTGCCTTATGGACTACAGTAACGAAACGAATTTCCGAGAATAGAGATATTGACCAGGATATTTTCTATAATGAAAAACACTTATTTTATCAAGAGTTGTTCCATGTTAATGACGATAATTTAACTGCATTTAATGAAATATATGATTCTTATTTCACTTGGTGGACAAGTCTTGCTGGAGGTTTTTCCATTGAAAGGGCTATGGGCGAACGTATAGAGCACATCTATCACGATGTAGCAAATATACTTTTGGAAGAAAGAATCATCCCCAAAAAGCCGTTGAATATTATCTTTATTTATGATGATCCTTTAGTCGAAGATTCACCTCTATTTTCCTATTTTGCTGTTTTATCTATAAAAGAGTGTATGATCCATTATGAAGAGGTAGTTGCTCGAATTAGGCTGTGTGTGGAATAATTAGCTTGTAAAATAGATTCATAGTTATTTTTCATCATTCCGTTATAGAATCGTTAACTTAGTAACGACCTGCCCATCTCTTCCCAGTCCTTCACTCTCGTTATTCGTTCGTGATTACACATTTGGTTATATGGCTTGTCAAGCAGCAGTACATCTATTTCATTTTTCGCAATAGATAATGCATGGGAAGGATTGTCTTCTATAAATAGAGTGACATTATGAATTAAAGTACATTGATCATAAATGGATATGGATTAGCTGAATGCAGTTCCTTTTGGTTTTTTGTAAAAAAATCTAAAAATGCTTCAAAGGAATACCCATATAAATCCGAAACTCCATACTCAACCATTTCTTCGTAATGTAAGTCTTTGTTATGTATTTTATTTAAAAGCTGTACAATCGATTTTCTCATATCTACAACTGTGTCATCGAAATCTAATCCTATGTGATTCATATAACTCCTCGAGTTTTAAATTGTATTTTTTAAATCTCCATGTAAATATTGTTTACTTTTATCTCTAAACCCCAAAAATCCGCGGTACGTGAACTCCCCAGTCAAACAAGATTCCCATTATGGTAAAAACAAAAAACAAAACAATACAAAGGTTTACAAACGCTTTACCAATTCGGTTATCATCTTTACCTTCCCGCTTCTGTTGCACTCTTTCTCTATAGAGTTCTTGAACCATTTTTTGCTTTTGTAATTTCTCTTCTTTGTCTTGATTCATCCCTTTATTCCTCTCCTTTTTCAAATCCTTCCTTCAAAAAAATCCTTTCGTTTTGGATTAGTGTCTATATGGATTTTCAAATAAGGTTGCAATGGGTCATGACCCTAACTATTCATTAACTTTTCCACAATGTTTGGCAATTCTCCTAAATCGTCCACCATATAATCAGCATTTACATTATTCCATTGAGAAACCTTCTTCCAAATGCCTTTCATCCCCACTTTTTTAGCAGCAAGTACGTCATTCTCTGGATGGTCTCCCACAAATATAGCTTCATTTGGTGAAACATTCAGTATTTCTAATGCCTTATTAAATATCCTAGGATCCGGTTTTTTTACCCCTTCCCATTCGGAGACCAAAATAACATCAAAATATTTTTCTATCTCTAAAGCTTTGATATTATCCATTTGAAACTGCCCATATCCATTTGTAATCATTCCTAATGATAAATTATTACTCTTTAATTCTTCCAACATCTTAATAAGGTTAGGAAATGGAACACAACTATCTTTAAATTGACTAATATAATCTTGTAAAAGCTCTTCCCACGTTATTTGCTTTATATCAAATTCATCTACTAATTATTGGTACACTTTATCTTTCCAAACATACCCGCGCTTATCCAACTCTATAAATCTTGTCATATACGTGTCTTTTGGAATATGGTCAAGCTTTTTATTCAGCCTTTCGTGTTGGCTGTCAACAAACACTTTTACTGATGCATCTCTGTTTAATAACGTTCCATCTAAATCAAATATTATCGCTTTAACCATTGTTTGTTTTCAATACCCCTAACTAGATAGATTTTTTAAATTTCAGCTTACTCCGCACTCAAATTATACCAAATTTTTCTATATTATTTCGATTAATTTGTTAAAATAGATATTAGAATTGGAGGGCGATAATATGCTTAAAAGGAAAATGGTTGCAGCTTTCCTTACTTTTGTCTTATCTGTTTTGGTAGTTACTTTATTTCTTCCTCTAGACTTATTTTTTTCCGACGCAGTAAATAGAAAAGGGGATTTTACAGAGGATCTTTTAGCTTATTCTTTTTATTTTAGCTTAGGATTATTTCTATATGGCTTTCCAGTTTCCATCCTTATAGAAAAAATAACGAGGAAACTCCCTGAAGGAAGACGGCCATTTGCCTTTCTTTTATATGTTTTCTTTGGATTTCTTCCATTCTTTTTCCTTTGGATTTTCACTTTTTACTCCTTAGGCATTTCTATTCTATTCTTTATTATGGATGAATTAATAATGCTGTTAAGAAAAGGTAAAAATAAAAACATAGCGGAAGTTCGCTGATATTAACTTACCGTTTTATCCTTTTAAAAGAGGAGAAATAATTTGAAGAAAATAATTATATCTTTAGGAATAAGCGTTTGCCTCTACAAATTGTTCATATCATTTAATATGTAATCAATCCACTCGCGTTGAGGAGAAACAATCTGTGGTAGGCAATCTAATGGAGACCAAAATAATTTAAAGCGGTGATTATCTGTCTCTATTTCCCATTCATCAACCTGACTGTTTGATTGAAAATGATAAAATTGTCTTGTTACTATTGATGCTAAATTTGATTTTTCCGTCCATCCAGTAATCTGATATGTTATGTAATTGGGTTCTGGAAAATGATCTCCTTCTTTATAAGAAATTTGCACAAAATCTCCTTGGCTTCTTTCCTTAAGAACAGTTATACCTCTTCTTATTTCTGCCCACTGTGTACTTGATATATCTGGTCTTGAATATATTTTGGCCTTATCAAAAATTATGTACTTATCCACTAAGATTTGTTCCTGTTTTCCAATACTTCTACATGAAACAAAATCTTTTAAACCGGTTTCTTCAACGGCTTCTCTCCATGCAGCCTGTTGAAAGTCTTCATTTATTTCTACTGTACCTGCTGGTATTTGAATACCTGCATTTGGGTGCTTAATTAAAAGAAGTTCAAGTTTATTGTGTTTTTTTATTCTAGTAATAAAACATGTAACTTTCCCTAATGCTTTTTCCATCGTCTCCTCCAAATAATAGATTAGCTAATTCTAAGTTTTTCCTTGATAGCTTATTCACACAACTTACAAATGTAACTAATGGACCTCTATAATAAAGGCATAGCTCACTTGACCTCTTTTCCAATCAGCTGATATCTCATAGACATAGGAACCTTTTTGGGTTGGAGCTTCTAAAATATTGCCTTTCATATTTGCTTTTACCGTTTTTTCTATATCTTGCCATATATATGCCTCATATTTTCCGTCTATAGGAGAAGGGTTAAAGTCTATATTTATTTTGGATCCTTGGTTAATACTGATTGGTTCAATATTTTCTTCATCAACTAATAAATATGGAGAAAGTAAATCTTCGCATTTGGAATTTAAGAAGCCATTCCAACAATATGATCCCTGCACTGTTGTTACTTTTTTTCCTTCAGAAGTAACCGTAATTGATGGAATTCGATTAACTTTCATGATTATTACTACTAAGAAGAGAACAATTACTAATAATAGTATAAGTTTTTTCACAAAATAAATCTCTCCCTTATTATTTAATAATGAAAATTCAAAAAATATTCCCCCGACTTTCATCAAGTAATAGTGCAAGAAATTTCACGATCAGAAGACTTAATAAAATAGATTTTGAACTTGATGCCTTTATATCACACTTAACTATGGGAATGAACAATACGGTGGTAACATGTCTACTGGACTCCCAAAAGAACGAAAAGTAATGGATAGATTAGCAGACAAAGAATTGACTCCATATCTCCATTTTGAAGTGAATTTACTTAGAGTATTTGAACGAACATCTAAAAGTATAGCGATATTTCTCTAAATAATTTACCTCATTAATGCGAGTGAAAAGAAAAGAAGAGATTATATTATTTTATATTTTGGATTGTTCATTATTTCATTAATCACATGAGGTATATCCAAAGTAGAATTATTACTTGTATTTAAAAAATGCTTTTCTTCTAATTCTGATTCCAAAAACTCATCGAATAAGATTAAACATCTTTCTCCCATTCTATTCTCTGGTTCTCTGAGCTTATCTCTTTTAATTAATGTTTCAATATCAGTCCATAAGACCGCATAAATAACTTCAACATTTAATCCTTTTAGATTTTCTTTCAACCATCTTACTTCTTGTGGAAAGCTTACATAATCCACAACGACATCGTTTCCATATCTAAGGAAATTTTTTGTTAGACTTAAAATATTATCCCAAATTAAAGTGACTTCCTCTCTGCTTTCCCAAGGTTTTTTTCCATTAATATGCATATGACTTATGTAGTCACCAGAAATATATGAACTTTTAGCTAATTTTTTGGCAAGTTCTTTTGAAGTTGTTGATTTACCCACACCTGCAGGACCAGATAATATATACACCTTGTTCGCTTTAATTTTATTCATTAAGTAGATTCCTTCTCCCAAAGTAAAGTAGATATCATTAATAAATCTCTCTTCCACTAATCTCCTTTAGCAAGAGAAATCAACCTTACTGTTTGTGTTATTAATACACATGGTGATGATTTTCGTCAAAGATACTTATAATCCCTCTTTTTCACTAAAATTTAAGCGATGTTTTTCTACTAACCTACTCTATTTCTTTAAGTTCAACCATTCAAATATCTATTAACTATTATTAGAATTCACCTTCTATTTTCTGGTGAATGGTCATATTAATTTACTAGGAAGGTGAATAAAAAATGCAAAAATCTAAAACTCGCTCTATTTTCAACTATTTAAATACAACCGTTCTAGCGATTATTATGCTTTTTGTTATAGTAGCTCTAATCACAACATCGTATTTCTCATTTAAATTTAACTCAACTAATTTGACAAACCTATTTAAATCTGTAAATTCCACTGAATTATATGTAGACATGATGCATAGTGAGAATCATTTGTTTCCAAAATCTGAGGGAAAAGACTTCTCTCTATCCAATTTTTTTCTTCATCTCACAACAAATATACGTTTTGATGACATAAGAACATTATTAGGAAGAGAGTTACCAGCTTTAACATACTTTCATACAGAAATTGCGGTAGCTGAAGAAGGGACTACTCTTGCTAATTTACCATTTGAATCTATACCTTCTCAGGATATGTTAGAAAATCCATTGAAAGTAGATGAAGAAAAAGCAAAGCAAGAAGAAAATTCACAAACACAGCCACCTCCATCAGAAGAGCATAAAAATCCAGTTACCGAACCAAACAATAAAACAGTATTTATATATAATTCACATAACTTAGAGGCTTATCGTCCATTATTAGAAAACACAACGAATAACGAAAATGTAGTTAGTTCAGATGAACGGGCAAATGTAGTTGGTGTAAGTAGTAAACTTACAAACTTGCTTCAACAAGAAGGATTAGGTATAGAGTTTAGTAAAGCAAATATCAACCAAATACTACTTGATAAGAAATGGAATTATTATAGTGCATATAAAGCTTCAAAAGAAGTAGTTGAAGCTGCAGTTTCTAAAAATAATAGTCTAAAATATTTAATTGATATTCATAGAGACGCAGCTGGTAAACAAATAACAACAGCTTCTATTAATGGTAAAAACTATGCAAAGTTATACTTAGTGGTAGGAAAAGGTAACACAAATTATGAAAAAAATCTAGCGTTCTCAATAAGATTACATGATGAATTGAAGAAAAACTATCCTGGGATATCCAGAGGCGTTTTCCTAAAAGGGTACGATGAAGGAGATGGTGTATATAACCAAAATTTCTCTGATCGTGCCATCCTTCTAGAAGTAGGAGGTGTAGATAATACAAATGATGAAATAACTCGTAGTATAGAAGCATTTGCTGAGATATTCAGCAAACTTTATTGGGAAGAGAATAATGCAACACAACAATAAAAACCTGGGAATAAATTTCCTTGGTATCTTGTTTATTATGAAAAGTGATTATTTAATAATTTTTTTATACAACACTAATTTTAGATTCTTTGTTGTGATTTATTATATTGGTTTATATTGTAATAAAAATGGGGAGTTTTTAAACGATTTAATATCTGATGAGTGGTAAAAGAAATGGGAAGATCGAATGTTGAAAAAGAAATTAAAAAGTTACTTAGAATCACCTACTGCGTTAAACCAGACAAAAAATTCATATTGGAACTTGTAGAAAAATTAAAAACAATGGAAGATAGCATAATAATGGCTAGAGGCCGGGACATAAGTATTTCAACCAACAATAAACGCGAACTATAATGTAATTATATTATATAAAAGTTCGTGTTTGTTTTTTNNNNAAAAGGTTTAAAAACGAAGTGAAATGGAGCGGAGGACGCTCGACTCCTGCGGGAAACAGAGACGCTTTAGACCCCGCAGTGCATGCAGGAGACCACTGAAAAACTGCAATATAATCATAATTGTTGGTGGCC